>JACZJL010000010.1 GCA_014860585.1 Bacteroidales bacterium
TTTGCTTTTCCGGCGAGAAGCAAAAAGAACCAACCTGGTCATTTTGAATTCAAACCTTGATAATCGAAACACAGGCAGGAGCCTGCAGAAATAGATGCAACTTAGGCTGGAGCCTAAGCTGAACGCGGGTTCGGACGAGGCTCTGCCTCGTCCGGTCTATCATGGCAGGCTCCAGCCTGCCAGGGAAAAACAATTCCAGCAATTTCCTGTGTTCAAAAATGTCTGAGACCTGACAGGTTTCAAAAACCTGTCAGGTCTGCCGACAACCTTAGTAGAGCTGGCCGACCCCAAAAGTTATCAAACCTTATTACCTTATTTTCAATGGATTGAGCCCTGACAGGACTATTCAATTGGTCAAGCCGCCGCGTAAGTCCGAACCGATTATTAACTTTGCGTCCCGCTGCAAACCACTCATGTGGTGACTTTTTCACTACATCCTGTCTTTCAGTGTCTTTGGGTTTCGTTTATGGTGTAAAACGCCGAGAATATGAACATGAAAGGTGGTGAGATCAATGCGATAATAAATACTGTAAGGAAACTTCCTCATCACCAATCTGAAAGTATTCTCGAAATTCTTTTCTGCTGCCAGGGGGAATTGACTGATGCGCAAGAATGTTTTTTCAACTTCAAGGATAAATTCAACGCCAAGTCCTTGTTTGTGCAACTCATACCAGATAAAGGTCTCGTCGAGATCATCCTCCGCCGAATCGAGCAGAACGTATTCGAATTGGCTCATGCCTGAATGTATTTCGATCTGATTTCTTCCCACCTTTTAAATTTAGCATCTCCACGATCAATTCGATCAAGTCTCTGCCTGAGGATTTTTTTATGATCTTCAGGTATATCCAACCTTTCGTTTTCACTGGCGATATCAGTCCATAATAATTGGATCAGATCAAACTTTTCAGCCCATGTCAACTTTTGGAGTGATTCAATTTGTTGTTTTTCCATAGGGTCATCAATTGATTTTGCAAAAGCAAAAATACAAAAACTGGATAATCCGTGTTTAAACCTTCTGTAAATACTCACCATAAGCGCGACCACATAAAGATAATATTTGAAAATGAATCAAACTGCAGATGTTTCACCGGGTTGCTAATCTTAAGACATTCATCAGCCAGCCCGAGGATTTCACTGATCAGGGATAGTGAATTTCAATGTATTACCATTTCTACTAAGGTTTGGGTAGGGGATAAGGTTTTGCTTTTCCGGTGGGAAACAAAAAGAATCAGCCAGGTCATTTTGAATTCAAACCCCTTGATAATCAGAAACGCAGGCTGGAGCCTGCAGAAATAGATGCAGCTTAGGCTGGAGCCTAAGCTGAACGTGTGTTCGGACGAGGCTCTGCCTCGTCCGGTCTATCATGGCAGGCTCCAGCCTGCCAGGGAAAAGCAATTCCGGCAATTTCCAGTTTTCAAAAATGGCTGCATAGGTTCAGAAAACCTTATCCCTAAAAAACAACCTTAGTAGATCAGCCCGATCCCAAAAGATTAAAACCTTATTACCTTATTTTCAACGGGTTAAGCCCTGACAGTCCCGCACGTGCCGGACTGTCAGGGCTTTCCAACTCCACCAGATAATCAGAAACGCAGGCATGAGCTTAAGCTGAACACGGAGCGCAAAAGTAACAGATTTGCAACTTCAGGAAAAAATGGAAAGAAAATGGGATTGATTAATAAGTCCAGAATTTGCGAATCGAATCGCAAAAAAAGGGTTATTTTTGCGAATGAAATCGCAAAACCTGGAGTTTTATGATAAAACGAATATTAAAAATTAGCATCGAAAAGGAGCTATTTGGAGGAAAAGCGCTGATAATAATGGGCGCACGACAAACAGGGAAAACAACGCTATTGAACGAAATTTTCGCAAATCGTGAAAAAGTTATCTGGTTCAATGCTGATGAGCCCGATGTAGTCGCGCTGTTTGAAAATCCAAATTCGGTAAGGTTGAAGTCAATATTTGGAGATAACAGAATCGTAGTCATTGATGAAGCTCAGAGAATAGAAAATGTTGGGCTGAAATTCAAACTGATAACCGATACCTTGCAGGACATTCAGTTAGTAGCCACAGGCTCTTCATCATTTGATCTGTCAAACAAGATAAATGAACCCCTAACCGGGCGAAAGTGGGAACACAAACTATTTCCTGTTTCCACGCAGGAGATGATCAATCATCACGGACTTCTCGATGAGATGAGAAAACTGCCTGATCGTCTTATTTATGGTTTCTATCCGGAGGTGCTCACCTCACCGGGAAAAGAGCGCAAAGTATTGAAAGAAATAACGGATAGCTACCTCTACAAGGACCTCCTTAAACTTGATGGGATAAACAAATCCGATAAGTTGATCAAGTTACTTCAGGCATTGGCTTATCAGGTTGGTAGTGAGGTTTCTTACAATGAACTGGGCAGTATAATCAACCTGGACAATGAGACCGTAGAAAAGTACATCACTATTCTTGAAAAAGCATATGTGATCTTCCGGCTGGGTGTATTCTCGCGAAATTTGCGCAGTGAGCTCAAGCGTACCCGGAAAGTTTATTTTTATGACAATGGAATAAGGAACGCGATCATTGCCAACTTTGCCTTGCCCGAGCTTCGACAGGACATTGGCGCACTGTGGGAAAATTTCATCATCAGCGAGAGAATGAAATATCTGCATTACAACGAGGTTTGGAGCAACTGCTATTTCTGGCGCACACAGGATCAACAGGAAATTGATTTTATTGAAGAACGGGATGGGGTGCTTCATGCAGCCGAATTCAAATGGAATGCAAAGAAAATCCCACGTTTGTCGAAGACCTTTACCAATGCTTATCCCAATCACACTTTCAGGGTCATCACACCGGAGAATTACGAAAGTTTTGTCAGCAATGTTGGCTATGATCAGTGATTTTGAAAATTGAAGATGTACGCACTCCTTTTACTGATTACACGAAAGGATAAGAGACGAGGCGCTGCCTCATTTGATTGATCGGGTTACCCGTGAGTTCTGTCTGAAGATCACCGGATTTTCAGTTTTAGTTTTTGTGCGCAAGCTATTCACGGGGTGACTTCCGGAATTAAATTGAGATCTGACTAAAGCACATTCAGCCGGTCGGCATCCAATTTCAGAAAGATAAACAGCAGGATGGTGAAAGACCAGAGTGATGAACCCCCATAACTGAAAAAGGGCAAAGGAATCCCAATGACCGGGAATAGACCGAGGGTCATGGCAATGTTAACCACAAAATGAAAAAAGAGAATGGAGAAAACGCTGTAGCCATATATTTTACTGAAGACCGAACGCTGTCGCTCAGCCAGCCTGATCAGCCGGATGAGCAATACCGCAAATAAAACCACTACAGCAAGACTGCCAATAAAGCCCCACTCTTCGCCAACAGTACAAAAGATAAAGTCGGTACTTTGCTCAGGCACAAAATTATATTTGGTTTGGGTTCCTTTTAGAAATCCTTTGCCCCAAAAACCCCCCGAACCAATTGCAATCAGCGATTGGTGAACATTATAGCCGGCGCCAAGTAAATCAGTTTCGAGGCCAATAAGCACTTTCACGCGGGTTTGCTGATGGGGTTTCATTAACTGATGAAAACCGTAATCCACACTCAAAACAAATGCTGTGGATGCCAGAAACATCAAAATGATCATCACAATATTTTTCGGTGTGCGGTTGATCAGGAAAAGTGCCACGATCATCAAAACTGCCAGTAATCCGATCAGGATCAGGTTTTGAATTAATAAGGTCAGGAAAAACAATACCAGCACTCCAACCCCTATAAACAGGAAAGTTCCCGGCATCCCCTGCCGGTAAAAAACCAGGAAAAAGGCAACAAAAACCAGGGCGGTTCCTGTGTCATTCTGCAATTCGATCATCAGCAAAGGAATGGCAATGATGACAAAGGCTTTGAGTAACTGCCTGAACTCTTTAAGGTCAAGGCTTAATGTGCTCAGGTATTTTGCCAATGCCAGGCCGGTGGCAAATTTCATAAACTCGGCAGGTTGCAGACCAATACTGCCAATTTGTAACCAGGATTTTGAACCGGCGACCTCCTTCCCAAAAACCAGCACTGCAACCAATACAAGTAAAATAAATCCATAGATGGCATAAGAGAACACCGAGTAGAATTTTGCATCAATAATCAGGATGATCATGGCCAGCAAGATCGAAGTGGCTATCCAGATCATCTGCTTGCCATAGCTTTGAGAAATGTCGAGGATGCTTTGGTGCTCTTCGTTGTAAACTGCAGCATAGATATTTAACCAACCGAAGATGATCATCACAAGATAGATCGTCACTGTTGGCCAGTCAAGGTTCTGTATTAAGTTATTTCTTGATCTCACCTGTACAATAGATTTGCTTCAATTATCCGGGCTTCATAAGGAGGCTTTTCAAAATCACGTTGAATGTACTTTTTCATCATCAGCGTAGCAATCGGAGCGGCAAAAGTAGCTCCAAAACCGCCATTCTCGACCACGACGGCAATAGCAATCTTGGGATTGTCAACCGGGGCAAATGCCATAAACAACGAGTGGTTCTCTCCATGAGGATTTTGCACAGTACCGGTTTTCCCGCACATCGATAAATTCTCATCTGCATACCATCTGCCTGTTCCGTGGTCCCCGGCATAAACGCGACGCATACCTTCAACTACGATGTCATAATGCCTCGGGTCGACCATGGTGATCCGCTTTTCGGGTTTAAGAATTTCAGACACTCCATTTCTTTTTATTGTTTTGACCAGGTGGGGGTCGCAGTAATAACCCCGATTGGCAATAATGGCTGCCATGTTGGCCAATTGAAGCGGAGTAACCAGGATTTCACCCTGCCCGATGGATAATGATCGTATGGTCATCGAACGCCACCTGTTTTTCCCGAAATATTTGTCATAGTATTCAGAACTGGGAACATTCCCTGAGCGCTCAACAAGCAGGTCGCTCTGAAATGTTCTTCCCAGGTTAAAACTCAGCAGGTATTCACGCCATTTTTCAAAGGCTTTTTGTGTTGAGCCAAATTTGGGATTGTCAATTACAGCTTTAAAAACACTCCAAAAATAGGGATTACAGGATTGTTCTATGGCTTCAAGTAACGAAAGCGGTGAATAATGATTATGGCTGCACTTAATGGGCACGGCGCCAACGCCACCGCAGGGAAATCTTGAATTTACGTTAATAACCCCTTCCTGAAGAGCGATAAGAGTTCCTGTTGGTTTGAATGTTGAACCGGGAGGATATTGCGCCAGCAGTGCGCGGTTGAAGAGTGGTTTTAATGTGTCCGCTTCGAGCAGGGGGTAGTTTTGATTTCGAATACGGCCAACCAGCAGGTTGGGATCGTAGGAGGGGCTGGAAATTAAGGCGAGGATTTCACCTGTTGCCGGTTCGATGGCAACAATGCTTCCCCGTTTGTTTTTCATCAGCAGCTCTCCATATTCCTGCAAGACAAGGTCAACAGTCATGACAAGGTCATTACCCGAAATGGCGGATGTATCGTAACGTCCTTCAAGGTAGCTCCCTTTTTCACGGTTAAAAACATCCACCATCTTTATTTTTAGCCCCTTTTGTCCCCGTAACTCCGTCTCATAAGCTTTTTCTATCCCGCTCTTCCCTATGTAGTCCCCAATTTTGTAGTAAGGATTCTTTTCAATTTCCCAGGGACTTACCTCGCCAATGTAACCCAGGGAATGCGCGGCCGTGGAGTGCGGATATTTCCTCAAGGTTCGTGATTGTACATAAAAACCGGAATATTTGTAAAGCTTTTCCTCGATATAGCCGTAGCTCTCCTTTGGAATTTGAGGTTCAAAAACGGATGATTTATGGGTGGAGAAGTTGCGTGCACGATCCATTTTAAATATGAAATCTTCCTTAGAAATGCCTACAAGACGGCAAAACTCAAGCGTATCAATTTTCCTTACCAGTCGGGGAATTACCATCAGATCGTAGGCGGCTTCGTTGTAGATCAGCAACTCACCATTGCGGTCATAAACCAGTCCACGGGCAGGATATTGGGTCATATAACGCAACACATTGTTATTGGCCGACAACACATATTTTTCGTCGATCAACTGTACATAAAACAGCCTGATGATAAATAGTATGCTGACCACCAATAC
The DNA here is from genome assembly GCA_014860585.1 of Bacteroidales bacterium. NCBI lineage: Bacteria > Pseudomonadati > Bacteroidota > Bacteroidia > Bacteroidales > Bacteroidales bacterium. The sequence goes on from JACZJL010000010.1 coordinate 6,103, forward strand.
AATGCCTGTTAATATGATTTTCCTGTTCTCGTAGGATTTATATTTCATCGCCTGATTATAGAAAACGTTGCAAAATTAGGTAATCCCGTGGATTATTGCGGTTACAGGAGAAGGATAATTATCAACAACCGGAGGATAAATTAATCCGGGTTTTTAACAATGATTAGCGGCGTTTCGACGGTATTGCTGTAATTGCCGGCACGGTCAACCATGTAAATTTTGTATTGTACCGTATCAAACGTTTTGGTTGAGCGGGGATCGTAAAGCGGTTTGATGGTATCTTCGATTTCACCTTTTATCCAGCCGGTATAGCCTGGGGGGGCAAGTCTGTAAAACCGGTTGTTGAAAAAGATGGTATCATACTGTCCCGTTACCGCGTTATAGCGGGTGCCGGGCTTCAGCACACCATTTTCCATCTGGTAATATGTTACAAAGAAATTGTAGGAAGATGTATCCAAACCTGCTATACCCAGGTCACCGTCTCCATCGGTATAGCTCAGCAATAAAACACCGGCGGAGTCATATCCCGAAGGATGCACCAACGTTGTAAACCGCTCGTATTTTAACGAAGGAATGTCAGGATATTCCTGCTTTTGGAGACACGAAACCATCATAGCAAAGATAAGCAGTGGCAATATCAACCTGCTGGTTGTCGTTTTCAACCAGCGATCTGGGTTTCTTAATGTATTAAAATGAATATTCAACATCTGAGCACGAAGATTTTTTCGATTACTTCTCCCGGGAGTTTCAACGAAACCGCGCTTGAATTATTTCGTTATCAGTATCAAACCAACAAGGTTTACCGTACTTTTACTGACCAATTGCGCATTCGCCCCGGGGATGTAAAAACGGTTGAACAGATTCCTTTTTTGCCGGTAGAATTTTTTAAAACCCAGGTAGTTTATTCCGGAAACAAAATGCCACAACATTGGTTCGAAAGCAGCGGCACCAGTGGGATGATACCCAGTAAGCATTATTATAGCGATTTGTCTCTTTACGAAGAAAGTTTCATGGGGGCTTTCCGTGAGTTTTATGGAAATGCAGATGAATATTGCATCCTGGCGCTGCTTCCTTCGTATCTCGAACGACAAGGTTCCTCATTGGTTTATATGGCCGGAAAACTGATTGAAAGCAGCCGACACCCTGAAAGTGGCTTTTATTTGGAAAATAGGGATGAATTGGCCAAGACTATTGTTCGCCTTGACAATGAAGGACAAAAAATCATGCTGATCGGAGTGAGTTATGCTTTACTCGATTTAATCGAAAATCATAAATTTCATCTCAAAAATACAATTATTGTTGAAACGGGTGGAATGAAAGGCCGAAAACGAGAGCTAGTCCGTGAAGAATTACACCAGCTTTTATGTTCCGGTTTTGGTGTCGGGAAAATTCATGCTGAATACGGGATGACAGAACTTTTTTCGCAGGCCTGGTCAAAGGGTGAAGGCAGTTTTGTCGGCCCGTCATGGCTCAGGGTGCTCATTCGTGATGTGAATGATCCGCTAACCATCATTGGAAAAAATGCAGTCGGTGGAATCAATATCATTGACCTGGCTAATCTTGGTTCCTGCTGTTTTATTGCCACACAGGACCTGGGGCGCCTCCACGAGGATGGCTCCTTTGAAGTGCTCGGTCGGTTCGATCAGGCCGAATTACGTGGATGCAACCTGCTCGTTGCTCATTAACTTCTTACGCTGCCTATCTAAAAAAACTTTGAACAAAACAAACGATATTCTGCTGATTTACTATTGGTTTTATTAATTTTGCCACCCAATCCTAAACGCTTTATGAGCAATACTGAAAAACCACGCAACACTGGTGGTGAAAAGAAAAACAAACACGGCGACTTTTCGAAATTTGTGAAAAAAAAAGTTGCTCCGTCACGGTCGAAAACTACCGGTAAACTCATCAGTAAGCGCTTCCGGGATGATGAAGAAGAACGCAAATCAGCTGTCAAAGGGAAGGTTAAAAGAACTACCCGTCCAGGGCAGGTCGAGAAAAGATCGGAGGTGCGAAAACCAAAAACTGCACAACCTGCCGAAAGTGGCATGGTAAGATTGAATAAGTTTATTGCCAACGCAGGTGTTTGCTCACGTCGCGAGGCCGACAACCTGATCATCTCCGGGGCAGTGAAAGTAAATGATAAGGTGGTTTCTGAAGTAGGAACCAAGGTAAGCCTGAGCGACAAAGTGCAAATTGGCGAACAAACCCTTAAATCGGAAAAACTGCGCTATGTATTGCTGAATAAACCAAAAGGTTACATCACAACTACCGACGATCCGGATAAGCGAAATACAGTGATGATGCTGGTTGAAAAAGCCTGCAAAGAACGTATTTACCCGGTTGGCCGCCTCGACCGAAACACTACCGGGCTATTGCTTTTTACCAATGATGGGGATCTGGCGAAAAAATTGACCCATCCACGAAGTAAAATAAGTAAAACCTACCACGTTTACCTTGATAAATCGCTTACGAGAAATGACATGAAGAAACTCGAAGAAGGTATTGAGCTCGAAGATGGTTTTATAAAAGCAGATGGCGTTAGTTACGTTGGCAATGGCGCTGATAAAAAAGACATCGGCGTAGAATTGCATTCTGGTAAAAACAGGATCGTAAGACGTATGTTTGAGTCTTTGGGCTACGAAGTGACGAAACTCGACCGGGTGCTTTTTGCCGGGCTTACAAAAAAAGATATTCCCCGCGGTCGTTACAGGTTACTTACACCTCAGGAAATCGGGTTTCTTAAAATGTTGTAAATAATAAAATAAATCCCTGAAAATTGCTTTAACTTATATCAAAGTATTTATTAATGAAAAAAGAAATTTACCAGATTCAGGTATCATTAATAGGTTCAAAGCCAAAGATTTGGAGGCGTTTGCTTGTTCCATCCAACATTTTATTATCCGATCTCCACAAGGTGATTCAAACGGCAATGGGCTGGGAAAACGCCCATTTGCACCAATTTATGCAAGGTAAAAAGCACTACACCGCACCCATCAAAGACGACCCTTTTTGGGATAACCTGGATACTGTTGATTATAAAAAAGTAAGGCTGCACGACCTTTTGCAGGTTGAAAAAGATGCTATTGTGTATGAATACGATTTTGGCGACAGCTGGGAGCACAGCGTTTTGCTCGAGAAAACCTTACCAATGGATCAGGTACTCAAGCACCCTGTATGTTTAGCAGGAAAAATGCGCTGCCCCCCCGAAGATTCTGGTGGCATTTTTGGTTATACTGATTTAATCGAAAAACTTAAAGATCCTAAAAGTGACGGTTATAAAAATGCTGCGGACTGGTTGGGTACCGAATATGATCCGGATTATTTCGATAAAGATGAAGTAAACCTGTTGCTCAAAAGTAAAAACTACGGGTGCTACTAAAAAAAACGGCAGAGACCATTCCCTGCCGTTTTTATTCAATTGACCTCTAATTTATTCTGATGATTTTCCCGATCACATCGAGATTGTTTCCGGAAACCTTAAGGAAGTAGATACCGGTATTTTGCCTTGTACCACTATCATTGGTACCATTCCACCTGAATACATAATCACCACGCTCAAGATGGCTTTGATGGACATTTTTCACCAGGCGACCACCCAGATCAAAAATTGAAATCGAGTAAATCCCCGGGTTTTCGACCGTAAAAGAGATGGTTGTATTCCCTGATGTCGGATTTGGAAACACATGGAGTTGGACAGCATCAACAATTTCTGTAACCCCTGTAGTAACATCAAAAACCATGTTTGCCGAAGGTTCAGACTCCTGCCCTGCTTTATCTATAGTGGTTACATAGAAAAGCGTATAATCAGTGTTTTCGGTCAGGTAGAAAACCTGGGTACCAATGGTTTCGGTGAGCAGTTCAAAACCACTTCCCTCGTTGATATACACCCTGAAATGATCAAAGTCATTGATATCAGGCTGGTTCCACTCCATGTTGATCAGGATTGGTGCAGTCGGGCTGTTCCAGTGAATACTCAGTTCGTCCGGTGGCGGAGGTACATTATTATCAGCGCCAAACGTAATGGGTCCGTATGTTAATGGATAGAATATCTGCTGATTAAGTGCAGGCCAGTACCCGTCGAATCCTGTTGTAAATAAAAATAAACCACTTTGGTCCATTTCATTGGGATTCAATTTCCACACTTCGTCATCACCCATCGGAATTACGAGTTCCATCACAACGTAACCGGTTGCATCGGAGGCAGCAACCTGCGGGTCAGTTAGATTCAAATTCTGGCCAACACCGCCAGTGTTATAAATTGGCCGGTAAGTGATTACGTTTCCTGCGGCAAAATACCTTGCCCAGTAGTTTCCTTCAGTATCATCTCCGGTTGGAGGATAAGTACCATCATTATTATCATCAATATAAAGAGCTACAGTGAAGTTGTCAAGCAAAACTGGTTTGTTTTCATCCATACAGGCAACATACAATTCGGTCATTTCCTCATTTGCTTTGAAAAACATGGTGACGCTGCCCATTGGGTTGGGATTATTATCATAAGTACCAAAAAAGTCGGAGGCATCCATCATAAACGCATCGTCCCATTCACCTGTCGATAATGTGCCGTCAATGGTGGGTGTAGAACCGGTGTAGGCACTGATTTCATTAACCACAAATCCTGAAGCCATCCAGCCTTCTGCTATGTTGGAGTAGGGGCTTTGCGCTCCCTGATCAAGCATTGCTGTGACTGCATAATAATACGTAGTGAGCGGTTTAACATCCACATCTTCAAATTCCAGCAGGTTGTTGCCAACAGTTGCGAGAGGTGTTTCGGGGAACTGAACCTCCGGATTGGATTTCCGGTAAATATTGAACCCGGATGTGCCAGAAGGGTTTTCGTGATTCCAGCTCAGTGTAACACTGTAGCTTTCACCGTGTGTGGCATACAGGCTTGTTGGCGGATTTCCGGTGGGTAAAAGTGTGAAATCCAAATCGGTAGTGCCCCCTTCTGTAACTGCAACATTGGTTTGCTCAACAGGGTAGTAACCTACTTTTGAAGCTACGACAGTATAATTGCCGGCAGGCACAAACCTGATTTCATAATTTCCATCAACATCAGTGTAGCCAAAGTAATCTTCGATCCCCTGAACCTGGATCTTGACATTTTCAGAGGTTGTTGCCCCATTAAGTACAACTGTCCCGGCTATGGTTCCTCCACCCGGGTCTGTGTTAATATTGTAAAGCAATCCGCCGCTGCCCATCACACGGGCATGAACTGCCTTGCCGGTAACACTGCAATAAGTTCCATCGGGCGAAAGATCAACGGAATTTAAAGACCCGGGGGTGGTTATTGTAAAGAGCGGATTGCTGCTCTCTTTGCGAAATAAAAAAAAGTCTGGTTTTGCATTGTTCAAAGGTCCCCATCCGGCGGCGGCAATCAGCGAACCATCACCAGAAACAGAAATAGAAGAAATTTCGTCCCCGGTGTGCTCGTAAACCCATAAAGGAATATTCGAATAGGTATTAAAAAGATACATTTCGCCATCGAAATCAGAAGCAAGAAAAACCAATGTGCCAACGGCAACCGTTGAACCATCAGCCGAAACATCCACACCAATAACCCATGCTGAGGTGCCTCCGCCGCCAACTTTGAAATTCCATTTTTCGTAGTATGATCCTGTGTTTTCATCAAATTCGTGCAAATAGGCATATCCGCCGTAATCCCCCGAAATAATTATTTTTCCGTCATGACTGAAAGCCGGAGGATTTTGGTTGCGATAAAATGCATCGAAAATGATTTCCCCGTTGGCGCCATTTAGAATCCACATTCGATTGGCGCCAGGGTACTGGCAGAAAGCCAGTTTTGAGCAGTCCCCTGAAATGGCAAAAGCAACACCGGTTCCGATGAAATCGGTTGACCAAATGGGATCATTTTCTCCCACATTGTATGCACTTACGCTGGCTTTGTCCTGCCCTGCGGGTGCGTTTTCAGCAACAAAAACCTGTGAACCATCTGCTTTGATTTTGACATGGGTTACCGAACCCGGGCTGGTTTTTTCCCAAACAAGGGCTTGTGTTGCAGTAGCATAAACCCTTACCAGGTTGCTGAAACCAACCACCAAAAATGCACCATCCGGCGTCATATCAATGGGGAATTCAAAGTCTGCCGTGACGGGGGATTCCCACACAGGTGCTGAGGAATTGCCATACAGCGATACCCGTATATTGTTGAGCCACCAGGCCACATAAGTCAATTCCTCGTCTTTCGAAACCTTCACCGCCGAACCAATAGAAGCCGGATCGGTGAATTGCCAGTTGATGCCCGGCGCTTTTGCATTTCCCCCGACGATAAACGAATGGTCAACGTCCGGTAACTTTGTGACTGTTTCCGTTTGAACCTGTTGGCCAAACTGTGGATCAGTCGTTGTTTTTTGTAAAGTGTAGCTCTGCGAATAGCCTTCGAATGCTATCAGTATCATTGCTACCATTAAACCTCTGTAAATTTTACGCATGATAATTATAGATTAAGTAGTTAAAGAAAAAGTGTTTATCAGTTTATTGTTTAACGATTTTTCCGTGAACTGTTTGTCCGGAATCAGCAACAATTTGGTAAAAGTATAACCCGCTGGATAGAAATGAGGTTTCAATATTTATAGCTGAATTGTGAAAACCTGAGGATAAAACCAAATTTCCTTTACTGTCATAAATGCTAATTGTCGCAATTTCAATTTCAGCTGAGAAGTTCACGTAATCATTAAAAGGATTCGGATAAACTTCAACCGGACCTGCATGATTCGGATTCCCGGAATGAATGGCTGTGGTAACCGCACCCAGCGTTCCATCAGGCTGAATATTCTGGGCAAAAATATCTCCGCTATCATTGCGCCTGTCTTCCCAAACGGTTACCCATTGGCCCCAGAAATAACCTGTCATTACATTGTGGAGTTTTTCACTTTGATAAGTTGATAAGTTGATAAACTGAGCCGGCCACACATAATCTCCTGCAGCGTCAAGCATCACGGCCTGCATTTTTGAGTCAACGCTGTTGCCAAAGTCGGCAGCCTGATAAATGCAAATGGCTTTATCGTTATGTCCGTCTGCCATAAAAAGCCCATAATCATTATTGCCCAGGGGAATCAACTGTTTACCTTCATCCGTCCAAAGCCGGTTTCCTGCAAGATCAAATTTTTGGGCATAGAATCCCCTATCATTTTGATTCAAATCCTGTTCGCTGAAAAAGCAAATTATTTCCTGAGTCTGATTAAGAAATGCCGGAACCGGGTAAAAATGGTTGCGGTTTGTCGAAACTGACATCAATGCTCCGGCGGGAGGCATGGTGATCTGTCCGTCGAAGGTCATGCGTTGAATATAACAGTGAAAGTGTGTTCCGCTGTGATTCCTGTACCACGTAAAAATAATCCCGCCTTCATCGTCCCGGCAGGTTTCAAGATAATACACAGGTCCTGAAGCTACAGGAGCATAGATTACAGTTTCCGATGCCCACATAAAACTTCCGTCAACATCCAGCTTTTGAGCATAAAGCCCACGGTTGGGTGCGTAAAAAGGGCCGGTTTCCCTGTACCAGGTAAAAAATACATGGTCACCATCGGCCGGGAAAACGTTGGGCGAAGTATAACTGACGCCGGATTGCAAAAGGATAATACCCTCATCACCCCATAATTTTTGGCCATCTGGTGAAATTTTCTGCAGTCGAACTTCAGATGGCCCGGAAGGCGCACTTTGCCAGGCAAATACAGCATTTCCTTCTTCGGTGACACACACTTTCGGGCTTGGGTCAAAATTGCTGTTGTTAGCCAGTAAAATGCCGCTTGCGCCCCACATGTGTTCCCCTTCCGGCGAAATTCGGTAAGCAACCGGATTGGGGTTGCCCGTGCGTATGTCCATAAAAGTTATGATCGCATGACCTGTTGGGTCAATGGCCATATCATAATCAGTGATCCATGTTTCCTGAGGCTCGCTACTTACCAGGATGCCATTATCTCCCCATAATGCGTTTCCTGTATCATCAAGGCATTGAAGCCTTACGTTATAGCTTCCGGTCTCGGTTGTGAACCAGCAAATGTAAACAGAGCCGTCAGTATGCGTTACGATTTTTGGCAAAGCCTGCTCACCTGTCTTTGATGCTATACTGTTATTCTCTAACGGGTTGGAAGTCCATTGGGCTTTGCTGGGGCTGATAAAGAGATGTACCAGCAGTGTTAGGGTCAGGGTTAACTGTTTCATAATTTCAAATGATTTGTGATTGATAACTCCTTAAATTAAAGGGTTAAAGATACAATTCTTTTAAAAAATGGCAATGTCTTAATTAATTTGTCAGAAATTTTATTTAGCCTTCTTTATTCATAAACTTAGTGAATCTTTGTGTCTTTGATCCTTTGTGGCAACTTTTTCTTTTTGCCACTAAGACACCAAGACTCTAAGAATCAAAAAATTAAAGAATTTCATGAATTTTCCATGTTAAAACTATCGACTACTTTTGCACCAGAAAATAAATCAGCAAACAGTGATCATAGTATTTCAAAAAGCCAGGAACACAATGTTAATCCTGGCATTTCTTTGTTTTTCAAATTTCGTGTTCACCCAGCAGTCGGTTACTCTGATGACCTACAACCTGCTTAAGTTTAGCGAAAACAGTTCGGATAGGTTACCCTGCTTTAAAACAGTGCTCGACAGCCTTCAACCAGATATTCTCATTGTACAGGAAATCTTTTCACAGGGCGCCATTGATCTTTTTCATTCTAATGCGCTGGATACATCCTATCAAAAAGGTATTTTTATCGACGGTCCTGACAGTGATAATGGTGTTTTTTACAAACACGACCGGTTTACTTTCGTAAGCAATACACCAATCCCAACGGCACTGCGCAACATCAGCGAGTTCAAATTGGTTTTTCAGCCCACGGGGGATACCCTTCGTATTTATTCGGTTCACCTCAAAGCGAGTTCAGGATCAGCCAGCGAAACACAGCGATTGCAGGAAGTTATGGCACTCAGAAACATCACCAACTCGCTCCCGGCCGGCAGCAATTTTGTTGTCTGTGGTGACTTTAACATGTATAAATCTTCAGAACCAGCCTACCAGGCACTGATCTACAATAACCAGGAGTCTGAAGGGCATTTCATTGATCCCATCAGCCTGACCGGAACATGGAATAAAGCAGAACATGCCCGTTTTCACACACAAAGCACACGAACACGTCAATTTGGAGGCGGTGCTTCTGGTGGTCTCGATGATCGGTTCGATATGATTCTTTTCTCAAGTGCTATCGAACAACCTGGTGGGGTTCATTATATGCCTAATTCCACATGGGCTGTTGGAAACGATGGTTTTCATTACAACGACAGCGTTAACAAACAGCCAAACAGCAGCGTTTCACAGGTCCTTGCCGATGCGTTGCACTGCGCTTCAGACCATCTTCCGGTGATTGCCAGGTTTTTTTTTGGAGGCACTGTAATTAATTTATCTGTTTCGCTTGAAGAAGGGTGGAATTCCATTTCAACATTTTTCGAGCCTTACAACACTGAGATCCCGTTCATTGTTGCCCCTTTGGGCGCCAACTTTATTGCTCTCCATGATATTGAAGGGCTGGTTTATCCTGAAGGAGGTACGAATTCAATAGAAAATTGGAATTACCATCTTGGTTATGCTTTGAAAGTGAGTGAATCAGCTACATTGATCATTCAGGGCTATCTGCCTGATAATGCATGGGTACAAATTAATGAAGGATGGAACATGATCCCCGTATTGTCTGACAGCGCAAAGCAAATTGAAGATGTTTTTGGTCAAAACCTGGTACATGTTGAAATGATCAAAGAAGTGGCAGGAACAAACGTATTCTGGCCGGCGATGGGAATTTTCAGTCTTGAATACCTCAACCCAAAGGCTGCCTATTATCTGAAAAGCAGCCGGGTATTTACTGCAGATTTTCAATCAGTCAAATAGTAGATTTAACCGCACAACCCCCTTTTTACCTCTAAAAATTCAGCCATCATTTCACGAATAATATCTCCGGCTGGCTTTATTTCATTGATCAATACCGAAACCTGGCCAATTTCCAATTCCCCTTCGTCGGCGTTTCCCTCAAACATGCCCAACTTCGCCCGACCTCGTCCGAGATGAGTTTTTATTTCATCCACCGATGCTCCGGAATTTTGCATTTGCTCGATTTCATCAAAAAACTTATTCCGGATTAATCTTACAGGAACCACCTGTTTCAACGTCAGTTTTGTATCGCCTTCATTGGCGCAGATAACCTTTTGTTTAAAAATCGGATGTGCCGACGACTCCTCAGAGGCCACAAACCGGCTTCCCACCTGCACACCGTCAGCCCCCAGCGCAAAGGCAGCCAGCATCTGGCGGCCTGTTCCAATCCCGCCTGCTGCAATTAGTGGCAGGTCAACAATTTTCTGGATTAAGGGGATGAGGACCATCGTCGTGGTTTCATCAATCCCATTGTGACCCCCAGCTTCAAAACCTTCGGCAACGATGGCATCCACCCCGGCCTCCCGGGCTTTGATGGCAAATTTGGAACCTGCAACGACATGAACCACCGTTATTCCATGATCTTTGAACACCGGGGTCCATTTCTTCGGATTACCCGCTGAGGTAAAAACGATCTTCACCTTTTCGCGAAGTACGATTTCAACGATTTCGTCCATTTGCGGATAAAGCAGCGGGAGGTTCACACCAAAAGGCTTAGTGGTGGCCACTTTGATTTTCTTCAGGTGTTCCACAAACACATCGGGGTACATCGAGCCGGCGCCGATCAGCCCCAGCCCGCCCGCCTCCGAAACAGCGGCAGCCAACCGCCACCCCGAGCACCAGATCATCCCCGCCTGGATGATGGGGTATTTTATCCTGAAAAGTTCTGTGATTCTTGTGATCATTTTGAAATAAAAATTTGTTGAATGGTTATTTCCTCAATCGTAATGATACCGGCATTTTAGGATGATGGTCTCGTCGTGCTTTTGCCTGGTAACGGTCAATTATAAGCGAAGTGCGGGATTAGAAGCACTTCACCTTCGGTTTAACCATATGTTATTTAATATTCAATTCGTTCAAATTTAGTATTTTAGCCCGCATTACTATTATACAGTGATTAATGGTCGTTATTATTCTTCTTTCCTCCAATCTTCGATGATTTCTTGATTATTTTCATTATATGTAAAAGTTGTCAGGTTATCTGAAATTTGAAACTCATAAGATTTTTGAGAATTATCGTAATTAAAATAAATAATACTATTTGAAGGGTTTAATTCAAATACACCGTTTGTTTCATATCCAACTCCAGAAGCCGTGAATTCTCCCTTTAGGTTATCAGGTTCACTATCTGGTTTGAAGATAATATAATCGCAACATTGAATTGATAAATCTGTAATTCCATTTATTGTTCTTGTTTCAAGTTTCCATTTTCCAAGAATACCAAATTGTTCTAAGTTGTCAGAAGTCTCAATTTCGACTTTTTTTTCGACTTTTTCACAACTTGAAAAAACGGTTAATATAGATAAAATTAGAACAAGAAAAAATTTCAAATGTCTCATTTTCTTTTATTTTTTAAGATTCATAGCAAAGTTAATTTTTAATACTTGGGACTTCCTGTTTCATAGATTATTTTTTGGTTAACTTTTACGGTCATTTGTTTTTTAATGCCATACAACACGCTGTTATAGGGCGTTTTTCTTTATTTTTTGTCTTATTATCAGTATTGTAAGTGCAAATGGAATTGTCACTCCGGAAATTAATGAAACCATTTTTATCAAACCTACAATTGCATAAAATCCAAATCCCCAATCTGTTCTAAACCTGTCAGCTTTTTTCAATAAGGCACTCAAGTCCTGAGAATTATCCATATAAAAGAACAGTCCCAAGCACAATAGTCCAATAATACATAGTCCAATTATTTTAAAAGCCCTTTTCAATTGGTTGCTATTTTGAAGGGTCAAATCCATACATAAAGTTATTCAAATGTCCACCTGAACTTTCAAGTCCTACAATGTCCATTAGTTCTTCAAAGTAACTACAAACTCTTTCTCGGTCTTCTGTGTCAAGTTGCAAGTAAAGGTCAGCGAATCTTTCAAGTCCGATTTTAATTGCGTTTTGATAATCCTTATCTGTTGAGTTTCCTTTGTCCGCAAGTTTTTTAAAGTCGTCTGCGACAAGATTGATTTTCTCTGTCAAAATAGGTTTCAGTTTCGGGTCGCCAATTCCTGGATAAAAAAGTTTGTCATCTTGTAAAAATTTTTCTTTGTTTTTGAACTCTTCAAACTTTGTCATTGCATTGTCTGGTGTTTTCAATTGTCCTTGTCCACAAGATGTGAAAAGAAGCAAAGTCAGTCCTAATATTAAGTTTGTTATTTGTTTCACTGTCGTCTTTTAAAATGCCCTATAACGGTTCGCGGCTATGGTGCATGCCGCTTTTCTTGTACTGTTTTTATAAAAATGCACCATTTTCATTTTTACTATTATCTTTATTATTTTTCATTACCTTCGGCATGCACTATGAGTCGCTGTTCTATGCAGTTATCATGTTACATTTAATTGGTCTTCTCTACCTCAAAATCAAAATTCGTTTACTTATTTGTACACCACCAGCCAATTCGATTTGCAGTAAATACACCCCTTCTTTTAGTGCAGATATATTAATTCGATCAGCTTTTCGGGATTGAGTAAGTACCTGACCATGAATCGAAACTATTCGTAAGCTCTCTATTTGTTTATTACCTCCTGTAAAATCAATATAGATTTCTGTCGAAGCAGGATTAGGGTATATTCTAAGTCCCTCCGCTTCTTCATCGGTTAAACTTGTTAATATGAATTGAGCAGTAGATTCACATCCATCGAAATCCACAACGGCTACAGTCATAACATTTCCAGTTGTGTCAATGGAAATATCATAGGGTGGTACGCCTCCCGTCACGATAATGACTTCATTAACCATGTAGATATTCATGGTGTCAAGCAAGCAGCAAACGTCTGGATTACCATTGCCCGCAGGTTCACCATCCGGATAATAGAGTTCTATGATGGATTGAAGGATATCAGTTCGGATCTGGGCTTCGGCTGCATCGTAAGTCAATGATTTCTGGTAATGCCATCCTACCCCATAATCAGGATCTTCTATCGGGCCATTCGTGTACAGGTCAGGGTAAACCGACAGGGCGTAATTGACGAATGCCGCGTTGTCCTCAGGAATCAGGTCGAAATAGTCTTGCAGTCTGTTGTAGACCGTGAGGGATTGCGGTACACCGATCTGGGCCAACGTGTCTTGTACCGCAATTGAATCTTGTGGAAGAATTCCAAAAACATGGAACAAAGGACGCAGATCGGCCTGCGCCGCAACCGACATCCTGATGATCCTGCTGTCAATCTCCTGGTCGTTGCCGCCATGGATGATTCCATTCTCAAAGTCCATGAATTCCTGCTTCCAGAAATTTCTGAGCGGACACCACCCAAACATATTAACGATCTCAAAATAGTGTCCGTACCCTCTGTGCTGGTATCGTACTTCGTCGGTTGTAGTATTGGAAATATCTCTTTCTGAACCAAAAGTATTAGAGACTATTCTATGGGTGGCGGTCTTGTCGATGTCAAACGTATTCGGAACGAAGCTGTAATTCACCGCTACATTCAGGTCGACATCGAGGCCATAATTCATAGCCATGATGTATGGTACATTGACCAGGGCCTCCTCCTCACCCGGAAATTTAGATATCGCCAATGCATGCCCGGTTTCATGAAAGTTTGTCTCATCATCAGGTCCGGGACCGTTTATAAAATAAGCCGGGCCGGGGACATTGGTATAGTTCAGCGGTGTGTTAGACATCGGATAGCCGATTGAATAAGAGCCAGTTCTGATATCTATATCAGCAATCATATACATATTGTGTTTGTCGGGAATGATCTGTCTGGCTAAAATGGAATTGACACCCCGTACAGCCGACTCCCAGTCCAGCATGGCTTGCATGAGATCATACTGAAAAGGGGCAATAGAATGCTTAGGAATGGTGAACATGACATTTTCTGTCTCAAAGACAGCCCAGGGACCAGGCTTGCTGAATTCGGCGTTGAAGTCTGGGGTTTCATAAAATGACTTCAGCGAAAAGAAGGGGGCTTCCACACCGTTGCTCACACTGATCCCGACAATACCATCATTGGCGCCGTAGGGAACAAGAACCGAAATCGCTCCTCCAAACGGATTGAAAACCTCTGTTGTCGTTGAAGTGATTGGAAATTTCCGCGATATCCTGTCAAATCGTCTGAAATAGGTTCTGTCGGTCAAATCCCATTCATGAGACCCTACTCTGATATAATAGCCCTGGCCAACCAAACTATCAGGCACAGTAACACTGGCTATACTTCCGGGAGATAAATACAGACCCGTAGGTCGAAGGGCATGATCGGTTCCATCTCCATTAATATCGAAGTAGGGGTTCATCCCATCCGGGTCTTCAAAATTTGCCAGGATGAGTGCGGAATTACTTGCGGATGAATCTGCCGGCGGGTCAACAAATCCGGGGAAAACGGAGCACGAATTGAACTTCCAGCCATTTATGTGTTGTGGATAATCTGCATAAATTTCTGGGGTGAATACACAATCGAATATTCCCTGCTGAAGGGCAAACATGGCCCGTTCCAGTTCCATACCCGGTGCTGCTGCAGGGTCCTTGGGAAAGCCGTTTTCGGTGGTGGGAGTGGTAAAAAGTGCCCCTATTTCATTATCATAATCTTCAACCACACTTTTTGATAGCAATATGTTAGATTCGCTGCCGGCCAGACATTCCGGGAATAACGTGAAAACATTTCTGATCAGTGTGAGTTCCTCGGCGTCAAGCGTGATTGCTCCATTGATGTGTGCCTGAAGATCATTAAGCGCAGTAAGAATCATACCACATGAATCCCAGCAATTCACAACGGTCATGGCGTAAGATCCAATGTCATTGGAAGCACTGTAAACAAGCATTTCATCCAGATAAACCTTACACCCGCCGGGAGCATAAATGCCATCTCCCCATGTATCATAAATCTCAAAAAACAAGCACTCATTAGAAAGAACGCAGATGCTATCAGAATAGCTCGTGTTGTTTTGGTAAACTCCATTCTGGCCACCTTGCATGACTATAGTGCCCAATAGATCGGACAAGGTCCAGGAAGTTTCATAACCCCAATCATCTGTCATTATTTCTACTCTCACTTCAACTTCATTTTCGTCGCATTGAGCGAAGCTGTAACCTGTAAAAAGGGTCAGAAGGGAACTGATTAATAAAATTTTTTTCATTTTGTTTAATGTTAGCTGTTTATTGCATAAAACGGGTCGCAGCTAAGAAAAGTGGGGCTTTTCGAAGCACTTTCCTGTCCGCCGTGACATAGGAAGCCACAAAGAACGAACCTTGCGGAAACCACTGTCCGCCCCATGTTTTCTTAGGTGCTGTTGTATGCCGTTTTTATTTTTTCAATTTTATAATTTTTTGTGTCAGGACGTAACTTCCGTCTCCTTCCTGATTTGGATTAATAATTATGTAATCAAGTCGTTTGATTTTTTCATACTCGTTAATGTCAATCGTATAAGTATCATCAGCGATGAAAAAACGTTTTTCAAAGATTTCGTAATCGTCATCAAATTCTTCCATCCCTTTATATTCCGCAACTGAGAGAAGGTTGTCAATACGGGTTATTTTTCCAAGAGTAATATTTGAACCGTTATTTAATCTCCAAGCTTTGTATGAACCTGATTCAAATTCCATTCTATTTGTCTTGATTCCAAATTCAAATGTGCTGGAAGAATCAATTATTGGAAATCGGTAAAACTCTCCGACCTTTTCACCCTTGATTTTAGTTCCATCCACAACTATCCAAACTTCTGACACCTTGATATTCTTTTCTTTATCGTTCTTGAAGAACTCAATTGAATGCATAGAATAGTCAGTTTGACCAAAAGTCAAATTAGCTGAGATTGAGAATAATATTGTCAGCAATATGGTTTTCATAAATGGCATACAACTCATTTATTGTTAAGCTAAAACTGTACACTGATTTGATACTGGAAGAAAATATTGTACGGTTTTCACCCATTTTTATTTTTATCGTTGACTCAATGAACTGAAAATGTCAAGCCAAAAATAGTGTTATTACCAAACAACAAGTTGTCAAACTAATATCAGCAAGAAAGTTCTTTGCATTTGTATTTCAACGATTTTATTACACTAACCTTCTCATGTGGAGCTTTTTTGCTACTTCAAATTAGTTTACAAAAAATTGTGTCAATCGTAATGAAACCTACATTTCGCGATCAGAATTTCGTCATTTTTAACCTGGTAAATCAACCGGTGTTCTCCATCAATTCTCCTCGACCAGAAGCCCTTGTATTTATGTCGGAGTGGTTCAGGTTTTCCAAGGCCGGTAAAGGGATGCCGTGAAATATCTTTTAGCAGTTCATTGATTTTCTTATCGGTCGTTTGCCAGTAAAGATAATCCTCCCATGATTCTTCGACAAATATGTACTTCATGACTCAATCAGCTCTTTTTCGAAGGTTTCTCCTTTTTTTAGCTTTTCAATGGCGGCATCCAGTCGCAGTTCGTTTGCCCGTGAGGACAGTTCGTGCTGCGTGGCTTTCAGCGCGTTGTACTCGTCGAGCGAGATGACAACAACACCGGTATCTTTACCTCTATTGATGACAAGCGTTTCAAAATTGGAGGTGACCTCATCAAGGTACCTTTTGATGTCTTTTCTAAAATCCGAAATCGTTGTGGTTAACATTTTCGTCTCCTTTCTGTACAAAAATAAGTACAAAAATCGAAATAAGGATTTAAGGATAAAAAATTAGACCAATCCTACTCCACCACCACCATTTCTTCGATCAGATGCCCGGCGCCGGCATATTTGTCGATGATGAAAAGGCAGTACCGCATGTCGAGCATGATATTGCGGCATTGGTCAGGGTCAAACATCAGATCGCTCATGGTGCCTTCCCACACCCTGTCGAAGTTGAGCCCGATCAGCTGACCATCAGCATTGAAAGCCGGGCTGCCGGAGTTGCCGCCGGTTGTGTGGTTGGTGGCAATGAAGCAAACCGGTAAAGTTCCGTTCAACCCATATTTCCCGTAGTCCTTTGTTGTGTAAAGCTGCTTCAGCTTATCATCCACCAGGTAATCTTCCACATTGGGGTCTTCTTTTTCGATGATGCCTTCGATGGTGGTTTGTTTCTGATAGAAAACAGCATCGCGCGGATAGTAAGGTTTGACATTTCCATAGGATACCCTTAGCGTGGAATTGGCATCAGGATAGAAGCGGCGCTCCGGTTCAAACTCCAACTGGGCTTTCATGTATAACCGCATCAGGCTGTCGTTTTGGTTTGTAATGCGGGAAACTTCCGGAAATATTTTTTCCTGGTAGTGCTTCACTAATCCGCCGGCAAGCTGATAACCCGGGTCTTTCAGCAATTTCTTGTATTGGTTCTTCCTGAAACCTTCGAGAAAGTCCATCGCTTTTGCCTGGTCCGCAAACATCGATTTTTCAAAAACAAAATCAGCATATTGCCTGATGTTACCATCAAATTTCTGATCGATGAGATCAAATACCGGGGGTAATTTTTCTTTTGCAACGGCTTCCCGGTAGGACGCAAGCATCGCTATAAACACCTCCCTGTCAACCGGCTGATGGTAATCCTTGTAAAAGGTCCGGAGCGAAGTGGTTGCTTTTTCAACTTCTGCATCCACCTCTTCATCTGTTGCTTCCTTGTTTCGGGCAATGTTCTCAAGTGCTGAAAGCGCCCTGGCTGCCCTGACGATCTCTATGCCAAGTCCTGCTTCCTGCATGTAAACCATCTCCAGCTGAAGCCCGGTTAATTGAGCATAATTTTCCTTGAAATGAGACAGTAAACTTCCGTAATTTTTTTCTTTTTCCTGCGACGACTCAATCCAGCGTTGAATAGCAGACTCGTGCTGTTCTTTTTTTTCAATCCCGTTCAATTTGCGAATCCCATTATTTTCGCCTATCCATTTTTTCCAGGCATTCGATAAACCTTTGTGCTTATTGGAGTATTGTAATTTCACCAGGGCATCCCGACTCATGAACGATTCATAGATATCGAGTTTCTGGCGGCGAAGGTCAATGCGTGCCGGGTTTTGCACCTGGGTAATCATTTCGATAGCGTAGGAGGGGAGGTATTGTTCAGTGCGACCGGGAAATCCAAAAACAAAAGTAAAGTCATCCTCCTGAATCCCTTTCAGTGAAACGGGAAGCACATAATGGGGTTTGTAGGGGACGTTATCGGGCGAGTATTCTGCCGGTTCGTTCTTCTCATTAACATAGATCCTGAAAAGGGAAAAATCACCGGTATGCCGCGGCCACATCCAGTTATCGGTATCGCCACCAAAATTGCCTATACCCGAAGGTGGCGCCCCTACTAACCGGACATCTTTAAACACTTCGTTTACAAAAAGATAATACTCATTTCCGTAGTAGAATGGCCTGATGAAAGCAGTATAATGCGTGCCTTCTTTGGCTTGATTTACCAGCTCTTCACCGTTCTTTTTGATGATCTCGCTCCGTTCTTTTTCGGTCATCCCATCACTCACACCTTTAAGCACCTGATCAGTCACATTTTCCATCCTTACCAGCCTTGTAACCGTAAGTCCGGGGCTGGGCAATTCTTCCTGACGATTCATTGCCCAAAAACCATTGGTCAGCATGTCGTTTTCGATGGTGCTCAACCGTTGAATTGCGCCGTAACCGCAATGATGGTTGGTAAGCAATAATCCATCAGCCGAGATAGCCGATGCGGTGCAGCCTCCTCCAAAAAGAAAAATGGCGTCCTTCATCGAACCGTTGTTGATGTCATAGATGTCTTTTGCCGACAGGCGCATGCCCATGTCCTGCATTTGTTTCTCGTTGAGTTGCTCAAGGAGCATTGGTATCCACATTCCTTCGTCTGCCTGAGATAAAGCAGGCAGCAGGAGGAACAATGTAACCATTGATCTTAAAAAATAATTTTTCATGACTAATGTGTTAAGTTATTCAATTTCAGTATTTAAATTCAATTAAAAAGGTTAAAGGATTGATTTTGGAAATGCTACTGTTTGATGTTCTTTTCATAAATTTCAATCCATTTAGCGACACTCATTTTTCCTGCCAGCTCACCGATCAATTCGTAAGGAATCTGATCTGGCTTTTTGAACCGAATGCAACTTTTACCCAAATCCAATCTGGCGGCAGTGTGTTTTGGATAGTTAGCAATAAACCAATCTAATAGCTCTTTTTCTGCATACATGCCCATGTGGTAAATTGCCACATAATTTTTTTGTGAAGCTATACTCATAAAAGGTAATGGCAACTTCGTATCGCAATGATAACCCGGTTGATACACTGAATGTGGAACAACATATCCAATCATTCCATAACTCATGGTCTCCACAAAGCCATCAGGAAGGTTTTGGAGAATTATCTTTCTCAACCGGGTAAAAGCCGCTTTTCGGTCTTCGGGCAATTGTTCAATGTATTGCCCGGGTGTGTTTGCAATGATTTTCATTTTGCTTTCGGGATAATGAACTACTTCATCGCAATGGTTTCAATTTCTACCATCACGCCCAGGGGCAATCTTACAACGCCATAAGCAGCGCGGGCTGGTGGATTGTTTGGATAGAACCTGGCATAAACTTCATTCATAGCTGCAAAATTATCCATGTCGTCCAATAAGCAGGTTGATTTTACAACGTCATCGTAGGAATAGCCGGCTTCTTGCAGGATCGCCCCTATGTTTTTCATAACCTGCTCGGTTTGTTCTTTAATGCCTCCTTCCACTACTTTCCCGACGGCAGGATCAATGGGGATTTGCCCCGAGATAAACAGATGTCCGTCTTTTTCGATGGCCTGGCTGTAAGGTCCTACTGCCTTAGGCGCTTTGTCGGTGTGAATTACTTTTTTCATAACAGATTAATTTTAAGTATATTAAATAAAAGATAATATCCTTTTTCCATTGTTTAGTTTCAATCATTTTTTAGGGCTGTATTTAACTAAAATCCATCTCTGAAATCTTTTTTCCGGTCGTATTTCAAATCCTGCAATATGGAAGCTTTCACGTTGATCCCAAATGACCAGCTCTTGCGGAATCCCAATGGCGTCCAGCTGAAACGCATCTCCCAGCAGTGAAGATCGCGGTAAAAATCTAATGTTGTGTAAGTAAAATCCTGGAGTTCAAAATCGTAACCGGTTCTAAAACCCATTTTCCATTTTGGGGTAATGTTCACATCGCCGGTCAGTCCGATGGCTTGCACCTTGGTACGGTTGTCTTTCCATCCGAAAGCAACATACCTCGGGTTGTTGGAAAATCGGAGGTTATAAGTCAAATTCAAACTCCAGGGATTGTTCCAGTTGACGTAATTATCAGGATAATCAAGCACATCGCTGATCTCCTGCTCGGTGTATTTGTCGAGTAATTCAAGTTCTTCAGTATTTGATGCTACATCCGGTGGCTGTGATTGTTTTTCACCTTTATCAAAATCACTTGAACTGATCCTGTAGCTAATGCCGAAATTCCATGTTGTGCTCTTCATATGAAACAACTTCCTGTTCACCTCCCATTCCGACTTATTGATCGGGTTACCCGTCGCATCAACTGCATAAGGGTCCCAGGTGCTCGAGTAGTTGATGCTCAGCTTTTTAAAAAGAGTAGTTCTTCCACTCACGGTAAGTGGCGACCAATTCAATGAGTCTTTTGCAATATCGTATCCCATCGATAAGGAAAAGTTTTCGATTAAAATAACCTTCTTCAACCCCGAAATCGTATCTTTTTTTGACCGCACCTTAGCTTCCAGGTTATTGGCAATTGAAAAAGCAAGGTTGCCGGATTTCCCGTCGGGTGGTCCGCCGTAAAGCAATCCTTCGAAGTGAGAATACCTGAGAGAATCTCCTTTTTGGTTCACCTGTACTTCGTCCCAATAGCCCCAGGCTTCTGAACCGAAATCCGGCCGAAGTGAAAAGCTAACCGAAGGTGTCAACACATGGCGGATGGCAGCCACAGGCCCTGAAGAAAACTGGTACATGCCGTAGAGCCTTGTATTGAGCGAGGCTGAGTAGGAAAAATCTCTTGCCGCAGCAAAAGTCATTACAGTGTCGGTTTCAACTTTGCCATAAATGGTGTCGTTTGGAGTAAAAATCGTATCGTTATTCCAGGTTTTTCTTATCGTGTAGGGGTACCAGCGCTCATTATAGTCAATAGAGTTAGTCAATGTAAAGAATTTCAATACTTTAACTGAGCTGCTGATAGGGATATTATGCTTGACACCGGTTTTGAAATCGTCTTCCCATCCTGGCTTAAAAAGCAGTGAATCAACGGTTTGTATCCTGTTTTCGGCAGTCATGGAGTATTTCATCGTGATGTTCTCGTACCAGCGCACCTGCCCAAGTTGTTCTTTCTTTCGGAAAGGATAAAACTGCTTGGTATTAAATGCCAGTGTAGGCAGGGTAATGTTTACCGAACCGTCGATCGTATTTTGCTGATGCGAAGCATTTAGCGTGAGAAAAAGATTGTTGTTGAAATTGGTCTGGTAAGCAATACTCGATTGAAAAGTATTGCTGAGATAAGCATCGGTGCTGGTGAGGTTATATTGATTAAAACTCCGGCTGACAATATTCACATTGGCTGAAAATCGTGAGTTTGGACGTGCTTTAGGATCCTGAGCATGTGACCACCTTACTGTAAAGTCGGTACTTAATTGACTATCAGGAGAGTCTCGGTCGCCCGTGAAATTTTTCGCATAACTAAAATCAAAGGTTCCATTGTACTGGTAACGGTTATTGTATCTGAAAGTAGGTCTGATTGCCCAGCTTCCGTTTGTGAAAATATCACCGGTCAGTGTAAAATCCATATAATCGTTGATCCCCCAGTAATAACCCCCTCGTTCGAGATAAAATCCCCGGTTTTCCGCCTCGCCATAGCGTGGTATAATGATCCCTGAACGCTGTCCGCTTTTATTGGGAAACAAACCAAATGGTATGGCCAGCGGCACGGGAACGCCCTCAATAACCAGCCAGGCCGGACCGGATACAATTTTGTTGTTTGGAATAACCTGTGCTTTTGAGTAACGAAACTCAAAATGCGGATGATCCAGATTGCAGGTAGTGTAGCTTCCACGCTGAACATTGATGCGCTCATCATCCAACTTCTTGATGCGTTCGCCATGAATATACCCTTCGCCTTCCTGGGTGATTACACGCTGGATCACACCCTTTTTCGTGTCAAAATTATAGGTCATTTCCTCCGCTTCAAACTCCGTGGCGCCTTCCGAAAATACAGGAGTTCCCTTCAATACTCCAAGGCTGTCAGGTACCCCGCGGGCATAAACCTGGTTTTTGGCAAAATCAATTTCCACATAATCAGCTTTTAACCTGATGGTTCCGTAAGTGATGTCTGCGTTTCTGTAGAGAAAGACTTTTTTATTGATTACATCAAAATGAATTTTCTCAAAAGAGTTGTAAACCACCTTGTTTTCAAGGCCAAAAGATTCAGAAGGTTTTTTGAGGAGGGTATCATTTCCTGCGTCTTCACCAAAGAGTTGAAACGCCAACGTATCGGCAGCCTCTGTTTTGCCGGTTTCGAGCAGTTGATCCAGCATCTGAGTCGGAATTGAATCGGAGACTGGCGAGTTGATTGTGTCCTGAGCTATAAGCGGGCTTTGCAGCACAACTAATCCAAAAAACAAGTAACACACGAAAGAGGTACCATAGAGCACCAAATGGTTCGTTTGCCGTAAATCAGCTTTTATTAAGTTAAAGAGTTGGATACTTATCAATTTCAGAATTTTCAAGCCGTAATCGGATTAGCAGCAAAAAATTATTTGTTTGCAAAGTAAAAGAATTTGTAGGTCTAAAGCGTACTGAAAATCATCAAAGCGTTCTATTTTTGTTAACGAAAAAATAAATCATCCGTCAAATGGTTTTTATCAGCAAGTGAATGATCGTAACTTATTCAGAATGATGAAACGCCTGCAAAAGATTTTTCTTGTTTTTATCGCAGTGTTGACAGCAATTCCTTTCCATCAAAGTCTGGCAACATTGCCCCTCAGGCAACCCAGGGCGTTCAGGGTGATTATTGATGCCGGGCATGGTGGGCGAGACCCGGGCGCTTTGGGACCCAATTCTGTAGAAAAAGAAATCACACTTGAAATTGCTAAAAAAGTTGCTGATATAGCCAGATCAGAACTGCCGGATGTTGACGTTATACTCACCCGCACCGTTGACACTTTTGTGGCTTTGCACCAGCGCGCTGCCATTGCCAACGAAAATAACGCTGATCTTTTCATTTCTATCCACTGCAATTCTAATCCCAAAACATCCTTTCAGGGCGCCGAAACCTATGTAATGGGTTTGCACAAAAGTGCTGAAAACCTGGAAGTAGCAAAAACTGAAAATGCTGCTATTCTTGCCGAGGACAATTATTTTGAACAATACGGTGGTTTCAACCCCGATGCCGACGAAGATTATATTATGCTCAATATGATGCAGGCGGCTAACATCAGCCAAAGTATTGATTTTGCACAATCTGTGCAAAACAAACTTTTTGAAATGGCCGGTCTCAGCAATCGCGGTGTTAAACAGGCTGGTTTTGTGGTTTTATACCTCACCACAATGCCAGGAGTGCTCATCGAAACCGGCTTCTTGTCAAACGCTGACGAGGAGAACTATTTGTTACAAAAAACTAATCAGCAAAAAATCGCCTTTTCAATTGTAGAGGCCATTTCCGAATTCAAAAAAGCCACCGAAAGTACGACACTGGCAGCCATCTCCACACAAAATATTATTGTGCCCAATGAAGAACAACCATCTGCAAACCGCACATACCGGCTTTGGTTTACATCCCACAATAAACCCATTTCAACTGATGACCGAAAATTCAGAGATTTGCCTGAGATCTGGGCTTTTACTGATAAGAACGGGTATCATTTTACTTTTGAAAAAGCAAACACAAAAGAAGAAATCAGCGTCAAATTAAACGATCATCGGGAATCGGGGAAAATTAAAAATCGTTACTTGAAAAACATAAGAATCATTGAATTAGAAGAGGATAAAATCATTTCGGTGTCCGATCCCGATTAATGATTAAAATAATTTGAGTAGATTTGTAAATCCTAAAACTGAAAGCATAGTGAAAAAAGTACCAATAGAGTTTAAGGTCGGCTTCCTGTTCCTGGCTGCAGTTGGCCTTTTCATTTGGGGGCTCAACTTCCTTAAAGGGACGGACATTTTCGGGCAAAAGCGGATTTTTTATGCTGTTTACGACCATGTAGAGGGTCTTGAACCAGCAAACAAGGTCAAGGTGAGCGGACTTAACATCGGCCAGGTTAAAACGCTTGGTTTTATCCCCGGCACTTCCCTCATATTTGCTGAGTTGTACATTAAAAATGAGATCCCAATTCCAAAAAACTCCATTGCCCGCGTTTACAGTACAGACCTGCTGGGTGGCAAAGCGATCGAAATTATTCTGGGTGATGCTGAAGAACTAGCAAAGCCCGGTGACACGCTGATTTCGGAAATGGAGCAATCCATTCGCGAGCAGGTGAATGAACAAGTGGAGCCTATCCGCAAAAAAGCGCTGGCTCTTATCAATACGGTGGATTCGTTGCTGATGAATATTCAATCTGTTTTCACCGAAGACAATCAAAATAATCTTGCGACCAGTTTCGAAAACATCAGGTATACTATCCAAAGTATAAAAAGCGCTACTTCTACATTGGACACCATACTTACCAGCGAAAAATCGAGAATTGATAACATCATGGGAAATATTGAGCGGATCTCTTACAACCTGAAAGAAAACAATCAGCAGATTACCAATATCCTACGGAATGTTTCCACAATCAGTGATTCACTTGCTGTATCCGAACTTCCTCAAACCCTCCGCGATGCCCAGGCGGCAATGGCTAACCTAAAGGAGATCAGCGATAAACTCAACCGTGGAGAAGGTTCGATGGGGCAACTGCTCACCAATGATACACTCTATTTCAATCTTCAGCAATCTACCGAAAACCTGAACAAATTGCTTGAAGACCTCAGGCTTAATCCAAAGCGGTATGTGAAGTTTTCGATGTTTTAACAAGGGTTTTTTCCTCCAACAATTTTCCTCCAAATTTTTTTTAACCGGCTGCTTATCTCAGACTCAGGCGCCCATTCGGGGATACTTTTAAGATTGACCATGGCATCCACAACGATGGGGTCAAAAGGCAACTTTCCGGCAATTTTTAATCCTGATTTCCGGCAATAATTTTCTATTACGACAGTCATTTCAGTGTTCAGGTCAAATTTGTTGATCAACACCCAGGGATTCAGGTTGAACTTTTGGGTGACTTCCACAGCTCTTTTCAAATCGTGCAATCCTGACATCGACGGTTCAGTAACGATTACTACCTGATTCACTCCGGAAATAGCAGAAATCACAGCACAGCCAATCCCTGGCGGGCCATCAATGATTATATGGCTGAAGTTTCCTTCCTTTGCCAACTCCTTCGCTTTTGCTCTGACCATATTGACAAGTTTACCTGAATTTTCCTCGCCTGGCGCCAACCGTCCATACACCATTTTCCCTCCCCTGAAATTTCCGGAAAACATGCGGCTGAGATTATTCTCAACCATGCTGATGGCGTCAAACGGACAAACGCGGGCGCACAACTTACACCCATCGCACGATACTTCCGAAATCTCCACTTTTCCATCAATCGTATGAATGGCGTGAAATCGGCAATAATCAACACACAAACCACAATTTGTGCATAAATCGTAATCAATCACCGCTTTTTTCCCTCCTACATAAACCCGCTCTTCTTCCTTTTCGGGATCGAAAAGGATATAAAGATTGGCAGCGTCCACATCGCAATCGGCCAGCACTACCTCTCCGGCAATCATTGCAAATGCAGCACTGATGCTGCTTTTTCCCGTTCCGCCCTTACCACTGATGATGGCTGTTTCCATAATTCATTTTTATAGTTGAAAAAACCTGTAAGAATTGCTCTTCAAGTGCAGGTACTGCTTCAGTGGCCATTTTCCCGCTACTGTAAGCAGTAGCAATCTCCCGGCTGAATGGGATTTCGAGTAGCAAAGGGATATTTTCTTGGTCCAGATATTTGTAAACGTCTCTGTTGCCAAGGCTGGCTTTGTTGATAATAACTCCGCAGGGTTTGTCTATTTGCCGGAGTGTTTCGACGCTTTGGCGAAGGTCGCTCAAACCGAAAGGAGTAGGCTCGGTGACCAGAACAATAAAATCGGCACGGGCCGCTGTTTGAATAAATGGGCATGAAGTGCCCGGTGGTGAATCGAATAATGCAATAGCTATCCCAGGCTCAATTTTACTTATGGCTGCTTTGATCAGCGGCACCGGCGACATCACACCAATATTAATTCTTGACTCGATCAAAGTCGAATTTTCATTTATCAAAAATCCGGATACGACCCCCAAAGAGACAGGTTTTTCGGCGATAGCACCAAACTCACACGCGTAACTACACGCACCACAGCCATGACAAAGCTCCTCCATTACCTGAATAACCTTCATAGTGGGGAGATAGAAAATGGCCTTGTACTCACAGTATTCATGGCACTTACCGCAGAATACACATTTCTCCGTATCAATTACAGGTACCTGATGAGAAACCTCCTCTTCCCAAATTTTCCCGGAATTAAAAAACTCAAGCACATTCGGCGCTTCAGCATCACAATCCACCAGAGTAACCTGGAGTCCTCTTTTAATGAGTGTGTGAAAAAGGGTTGTCGCAACAAAAGTTTTTCCGGTTCCCCCTTTTCCACTGGCGATGGCTATTTTCAGCGGTTCCCCGTTAGTCATAATTCAATCTGGTCGTTTGATCAGTCATGGTATCGCTGATCGCCCGCTGAAGAAAGGGGGTATTCCATGTGTTCAGTTTGCTGTGTGTTTTTAGGTATTTTTCAGGGATTGGGTGTGTTCCAAAAATAACCTCCATTCCATACTTGCTTTTGATAAATTGTTCGAAATGCTCCATGTGAGGGCAGGGTGGGTAACCCACCAGAAATCCGGTAGCAAAATGGATGTGTGTCACACCGTTCTTCTTCATCTCTTCGGGAGCATATTCAATATTACCTCCCGGGCAACCGCTGCAGGTTGTGTATCCGGCCAGCTCCACCTCCATACCTTTGTACCTTGCAAAGGCACCTTCGCGATTGGTCAAAGAGCGTAAGCATTTTCCACCGGCACAGGTGGAATAACGATCGCAAATGATGATCCCGATTTTAATTTTTTCCATGATTCAATTTTTAAGGTCTTGCTAATGTGTGCAATTTCCATGATGATGATCGCTACCATGATCGCAATAATTCGCTGAAAGGGGTAGCTTATTCTGTAAGAACTCAGTGACCAGTTCTTTGGCAGGTAATTGCGGTGCTCCCACAAAAACATTTATCATTTGTTGGTTAAAAATCATGATTGCGCGCTGCCCCATTCCTCCGGCAATCACATCGGTTACCCCTTTTTCGGCGAGCCATGGAGGCAACAATCCCGGTTCGTGGGGTGGCGGTGTCAGCCTGGTTTCGTTCACAATTTTTCCGTCTTCTGTTTCGATGATGGCAAACTGCTCGCAGTGCCCGAAATGTGCACATAAAACACCATCTGCCATTGGAATGGCAATTCTTTTCTTCATAAATTTCTGCTTAAATTGTTAGTACTAATTCTAGATTGCATTGGATTAAATCACCAGTTACCGCCACCTCTGAAGCGATTCTGCCGACCCAATCCACGACTCCGACCACCTTGGCCAAAACCGAATCCTCTGCCCCTGACATCATCATGAGCAAAATCATCGGCATTGCCCGAGCTGTCTGATTTTTTTCCTTTCAGACCGGCGCCGAAATTTGTGCACCTGCCCATTTTACGACCGGTCATAGGGCCTTCGCCCATTGGACCACGTTGATTTAAATTTGGCATAACATTAAATATTAATGGTTTAACATGTTGATCACATCCTCCACGGTTTTCTTTTCGTCTTTCAACACAATCATTTGAATTTTCAAACTGTCGAGTAAAGATTTGATCTTTATTCCAAATTCGCCGGAAACAATCTTTTGAACTTTTCGCGATGCAATCAGCTGAACGGAAGCCGGACCGGCTCCGTTTAATGCCTCTTTGTTGGGATTGGGAAGAAACTCAACGCTTCCTGTTTCCCGGTCATAAATCACAAAATAGGCACAGCGTCCAAAACGCTCATCCAACTTACTTTCTAACTTGTTTCCAATACTTGTGATGGCAACTTTCATTTTATTAGTTATTCTGGTTTATTTTTGATTGACTTTTTCTGACAAGGTTCACATCACACTCAGGACAAACCTCACTGCGACAGGGTTTTCCGAATTGATGCTCTTTTTCGAAACCACACTTCGGACAAACACAAAGGTCTGTACATCGGGGATTTGGTTCGTGTATCTCTTCATTGATGGCATCATAATTTTCGAATTGGTCGCTTCCGCATAAAGGGCATCTATCCAATGGTTTGTCCTTTTCGGGGTGGTTAAAGTAGCAACCACATGAATTACAGGCATACCAGTTACTGTCAAAGTAAACTTTGCCACCTTCGATGATCAGCGGTTTACCTTCAACCAGCGCCCATGCAATTTTTTGTCGTGCCCGGGAATAGATTCTTGTAAGGGTCGGCCTTGAAACATTCATAGCTTCAGCTGCCTGGTGATGATTCATCAGTTCATAATCGCATAACCTAAGCGCTTCGTATTCTTCGAAATGCAGGAAAACATCACCGCTCGAAGGCTCCCCACCATAGGGCTTAAACCCCGAAACTACAGGAGGATTACTGATTTTTCGCAAACGTTTTGGACGTGGTGACATTTGTTATGAGCATTTATACACTGCAAAGATAGTGAACATATGTTCATAATGAACAAATTTTTATAATTTTTTTGAAAATTTCTAGTGGAATAAAAACGAGTGTATTTTTATTCACGGTAATTAGAAAAACAAGATCTAATCAGCTCTTACGCTAATCAATGGGCATGTAGAAAGATTTAGGGGGGATGAGGCTATCTCAAAAGTCTTTCGTTTGGATTTTCCGTTTTTAAACCTTTGATCCCTAAAGAGAAAAAGTTGAAAATCAGGCTCCCTTTAGGGACGGGGTA
This sequence comes from Bacteroidales bacterium, assembly GCA_014860585.1. NCBI lineage: Bacteria > Pseudomonadati > Bacteroidota > Bacteroidia > Bacteroidales > Bacteroidales bacterium. The sequence continues at coordinate 35,205 of JACZJL010000010.1, forward strand.
CTCCTGATTTTCAGCGGTTCGGGTTAAATCCAGACTTTTGAGATAGCCTCTTTTTCAGATCGTTTTTTTAAAGTAATCGATTGTATTCTTAAGGCCTTCTTCAAGTGGGATGGTGGGTTGCCAGTTGAGTATTTGCCTGGCTTTAGTGATGTCGGGTTTGCGTTGCATCGGATCGTCGGTGGGTAGTGGCCGGTAAACAATCTTCGATTTTGAGCCGGTCATTTTAATCACCAGTTCGGCCAATTGTAAAATGGTGAATTCACCGGGATTACCAACATTTATCGGTCCGGTAATCTCATCATTCGTATTCATCATGCTGATCATCCCTTCAATCAGATCGTCAACATAGCAGAAACTGCGGGTTTGCATTCCATCGCCATAGATTGTGATGTCTCTGTTTTGTAATGCCTGGACAATGAAGTTTGAAACAACACGTCCGTCATTGGGGTGCATACGTGGTCCATAAGTATTAAAAATTCTGATGATTTTAATCCTTACGTCGTTTTGTTTATGATAGTTTACAAAAAGAGTTTCTGCGGCGCGTTTTCCTTCGTCGTAGCAGGCACGTTCTCCGATAGGATTAACATGTCCCCAGTATTCTTCCTGTTGAGGGTGAACTTCCGGGTCTCCATACACCTCGCTGGTAGATGCCTGAAGCACCTTTGCCCGGATGCGCTTGGCCAGCCCCAGCATATTGATGGCGCCCATCACCGATGTTTTGACGGTTTTAATCGGGTTGTACTGGTAGTGGATGGGAGATGCGGGGCATGCCAGGTTGTAAATCTCGTCCACTTCTACAAAGTAAGGCATGGTTACATCGTGGCGCACCAATTCAAAATAGGGATGATTAAGCAGGTGAACAACATTTTGTTTTTGCCCGGTAAAGTAGTTGTCGAGACACACCACATCATGGCCCTGACCGAGCAGCCGTTCGCAAAGGTGTGAACCCAGGAATCCGGCGCCCCCTGTAACAAGGATACGTTTTCTCATTATTTTTAATTTAAGCTATAATCCGGTGTTAACTCCGATACAGAAATAATCAAAGCAGGCTTCTTTCATTTCGTTGCGGTCATAAATATTGCGACCGTCAAAAATCACATGTTTAGCCATCAGCTTTTGCATCACTTTGTAGTTGGGGAAGCGGAACTCGATCCACTCGGTGACAAGCAGTAAAGCATCAGCATCGAGCAAAGCATCGAGTGGATCCTTGGCGTACTCGATCACATCACCGATGCGACGGTGAGCCTCCTCCATGGCCGCCGGATCATAAGCTTTAACTTTACATCCGGCTTTGATAAGCTTTTCGATCAAGACAAGTGAAGGGGCTTCGCGCATATCATCAGTTTGTGGTTTGAACGACAACCCCCACATAGCAATGTTTAATCCTTTTAAACGGCCATCGAAATAGTTCTCCAGCTTATGAAACAACACTGATTTCTGATCTTCGTTCACATCTTCAACAGCCTGGATTATCCTGAGTTTGTGGTTGTATTCCTCTCCGGTTTTCATCAGCGCTTTAACATCTTTTGGGAAGCATGAACCACCATATCCGATTCCTGAATAGAGGAATTTACTGCCAATCCGTGAGTCGCTGCCGATACCTTTGCGAACCATATTGACATCGGCACCAACCAGTTCGCAAAGGTTTGCAATATCGTTCATAAAGCTGATACGTGTGGCAAGCATGGCGTTTGCGGCGTACTTGGTCATTTCTGCTGAAGGAACGTCCATGAAAATCACCGGGTGATTATTTAGTGTGAAGGGCCGGTATAGTTTGCTCATTACATCGCGGGCAAAATCTGTTTCGACTCCTACCACAATGCGATCAGGTCTCATGAAGTCCTCAATGGCAGCTCCTTCTTTGAGGAATTCAGGGTTTGAAACGACATCGAAAGAGATTTGTTCGCCACGTTTGTCTAACTCTTCCTGAATGGCTTTCCTGACTTTTTTGGCCGTTCCAACTGGAACAGTACTTTTTGTGACGATGATTAAATGTTTGGTCATTTGTTGTCCAACTGTGCGGGCCACGTCAAGCACATATTTCAGGTCGGCGCTCCCATCCTCATCCGGTGGGGTTCCAACAGCTGAAAAGATCACTTCAGCATCGTTGATACATGAAGCTAAATCAGTAGTGAACCGAAGCTTTTCGCGTGAAATATTTCGTACCAACATATCATCGAGGCCGGGTTCATAAATCGGCGAAATCCCGTTCTTCAGCTTTTCAATCTTAGCCACATCAATGTCAACGCAGGTTACATCAATCCCTACTTCGGCAAAACAAGCGCCGGTTACCAGTCCGACATAACCCGATCCTACAATTACAATTTTCATTATTTATTAGTTTATAATATTATTCTGAGAAATGAAATCTATCGCTCATCTACTGCCCGGTTTAGAAACCGGATAAAGGGCATCATGGTGCGAAATGCTTCTGCCGCCTGCGACAAAAGTCTGCTGCTCCTTACCGTTTCATCGGTCAGATTCATTCCAACGACGTAACTCTTATACTTAAGCAGATCAACATCTGCAAACTCTGGCGGGAAGTCTTTTGGTGGCTTTTTCAGCTTATCACCGTTCATGACTCCGAATTTGCTGACAAAATCAGGATGGTTAATGATGCTTTTAAACTCTCCGGGGAAATGGTAAATCTCCAACCTGATCAGTTTGAGGATATCAGCCGGAGGCATCCATTTTCCGCCCCCAATGAACGAACTGCCCGGCTCGATATGCAGGTAATAACCGGAGAAATGGCTGTTCTTTCCGCCACGGCTCATGTAGGCGCCCATGTTGGTTTTGAAAGGATCTTTGTCCTTGCTGAACCTGACATCGCGATAAATCCTGAAAATGCAATCTTTTGGCATCAGGAAACCGATATCACCGTCAAAGGCAGCAATCTCTTTTATCAGTTGCGCGGTAAATTCTTCATGTTGGTTTTTCACTTCCTGGTACCAGTCCTTGCTTGCGGTAAACCATTCGCGGGAATTGTTCTTTTTAAGTTCAGTAAGAAAATTGAGTATTAGTTCCATTCAATCCTGAATTTTTATTGGTCATTTGCAAAAGTACTTTGTTTTGGATAATTGAATACCTTTGGCGCAAAACATCACGAACTTCGGGCGGCAGACATTGAAAAAATTAAGCACTTCTACCGGAACTATGCTAAAGCTAACATTGCTGTTGACCGGCAGTATGACCGTATTGGCCGGGGCAGGTATCACCGCTGCCATCCCTGAGATACAACTTCAATTTCGGGATGTACCCAATGCCGGGCTTCTGAGCAAGCTTGTTTTGACCATCCCGGCATTAGTGATTGCCCTGCTGGCTCCTTTTGCGGGGCAAATCGTTGACAGGTCGGGACGCAAAAAGCCTTTAATGATTTCGCTTACCCTTTACGCTTTGGCCGGCACATCAGGATTTTATCTGAACGGTCTTTATTTTATACTTGCAGGACGCGCCCTCCTTGGGTTGGCGGTGGCGGGGTTAATGACCGTAAACACTACTTTGATAGGTGATTATTTTGATGGAACAGAGCGAAGCCGTTTTATGGGTTTACAGGGGGCATTTATGTCGTTTGGTGGGGTGACTTTTGTAATGGCCGGAGGTATTTTGGCTGACATTTCGTGGAGGGCGCCTTTCCTGGTTTACGCTTTTTCCATTATTATTCTGTTTCTGACCATATTCTACATCTACGAACCGGAAATATTTACTCAACAAATCAGGAATAAACCCCCTCGGGACCAGGATCATCAAATAAATAATTACCTGTTGGTTTATGGTGTTGCGTTTCTTGGTATGTTGTTTTTCTATGTAATTCCCACGCAAGTGCCTTTTTTGCTTCATCAAACCGGTAAGTTGTCAAACGCTGCCATCGGTTATTCTATCAGTGCAGCCATTCTTGCCGGCGCGCTGGCTTCATTACAATACGGCAGACTTAAATCGCGATTCAGCTTTTACCAGATTTATGCACTTACTTTTACGTTGATGGGCGCCGGTTATTTCATCATCATGTTTGTGAACGATTTCTGGCCAATTCTTGCCGGATTAATTCTTGCCGGGCTTGGTACAGGTTTGCTGATGCCCAATACCAATCTGTGGCTCATCACTCTTGCACCCGCTGAACGACGTGGCAGGATGGTCGGGTTGCTCAATATGGCTGTGTATGCGGGGCAATTTCTTTCACCGGTTATCCTGTATCCATTGGTGCAATGGCACTCCTTACATTTTTCAATTGGCATTTGCGGGATTATCATGTTAGTCATGGCTTTGGCTTTTCTACTCAAAACCAGAAAGAAAACACTCATCGTTGAAAATCACTCTGGTTAGTTTTCTTGCTGGCTCCCCCGAAGTAAAAATATTAGAACCGGGTTTTATGAAAAAAAATGATTCTGTAAGCTCAATAAGATTGAAACAGCATTACTTTCGCATTCGTTTTTGTAAATCAAACAATCAATACCATCATGCATCCGCTTTTACTTATGGTTCTGGTTTTTGGCGGCTATATTTTAATGTACCGCTTTTATGGAAGATTTATCAGCCGAAAGATCTTTAAGATTGATGTAAAAGTCAAAGTTCCATCCGAAACAATGAATGACGGATTTGACTATGTTCCTACCAAAAAGGAGATTATTTTCGGTCACCATTTCACTTCCATTGCCGGTACAGGGCCAATTGTCGGGCCTGCCATTGCAATCATCTGGGGTTGGGTGCCGGCAGTGTTGTGGGTTTTCTTTGGAAGTATTTTTATCGGCGCCGTGCATGATTTTGGTGTTTTGATAGCCTCAATGCGCAACCGCGGCCATTCCATAGCTGAGATTACCGGTATTTATCTGAATAAGCGCACGAAGGTGTTTTTTTACATCATCGGGTTGTTGGAACTTTGGATTTTCATTGCCATTCTTGGACTTATAATGGCTATCATTTTCGACATGTACCCAGGTTCTGTGGTTCCAATATGGCTTGAGATTCCAATTGCAGTCTGGCTTGGTTTCCAGGTGTACCGCAGGGGAAAAGATTTTCTTAAACTTAGCATCATTGCGGTGATAATTATGTACGTAACTGTAATCCTTGGCAATTATATTCCGTTGAGAATTACTGAAATTTTTGGAATTCCTGCCACCGGTATCTGGACCATTCTCTTACTTATTTATGCTTTTATAGCTTCAATTTTACCGGTTACTACTTTACTCCAACCGCGCGATTTCATCAATTCACACCAGTTGATACTTGCAATGGGATTGCTTGTAGTTGGGATCGTTTTCTCGTCATTTAATGCAGAGTTTGGTTTTGTTGCTCCGGCTTACAATCCTGTTCCGGTTGATGCGCCTCCGCTTTGGCCATTTATCTTCATTATTATAGCGTGCGGCGCTGTTTCCGGGTTTCATGCCATTGTTTCGTCCGGCACCTCATCCAAGCAGGTGGCCAGCGAAAAGGATGCGTTGTTTGTAGGTTATGGAAGTATGCTTATCGAAGGGGCACTTGCACTTTTGGTTATTATCGCAGTGGGAGCGGGAATTGGGTTAGGGTTCACAACAGAAAACGGTGCAGTAATAACTGGCATTTCAGCCTGGGGGAGTAATTATGGTTCATGGGCAGCAGCCTCAGGAATGGCTTCAAAAATCAACGTTTTTGTTGAAGGATCGGCCAACATGATCACAGCCGCCGGCATCCCAAAAACAATCGCAGTAATTATTATGGGTGTGTTTGTTGCCTCTTTTGCCGGAACCAGCCTTGACACTTCAGCCCGAATGCAGCGTTTTTTCCTTCAGGAACTTTTTGGGAAGGGTATGAATAGTCCTTTTCGAAACAACTATTTCGCTACTGCCATTGTAATCATTTCCGCTGCAATTCTGGCTTTTGTCACCGGCACCGATGGAAAAGGCGCGCTTATGCTCTGGCCTTTGTTTGGGATTATTAACCAGGTGCTTGCTGCCCTCGCATTAGTCGTGCTTACGGTTTACCTTAAAAAGAAAGGAGGACTTCGGTGGATCATTACCGCCATACCTGCTGTTTTCATGGGGTTCAACACTTTGTGGGCAGCTTTACTGAACCAGATTTCATGGGACAAGCAACACAATTGGCTCCTGCTGGCAGTCAATGCTGTAATCATTATCCTTTCATTTTGGGTAATTATCGAAGGCGTGCTCATCTTTTTCAAAACCAAAACCGAAAGTGCAAAAGTTTGATCTTTTATATTGACTATTTTCAAACCGGTTTGAATCAATCCAGGTATAATTTTATGATGAGTTGCACAAAATCGATCGAAAGTTGACCAGAAACGACCTGCAACGTTGCATCTTACTAAAGACGAATTTATCCGCAAAAGAGATTTCATATCTTATGGAGAACAGCCAGGAATCGGTCAAAACATGCAGCTATCGCTTCCGTAAAAAGCGCAACCATGGAGCAAAAATAGCACAGAATGCTTTTAACCGTTGGATATAGCACTGATGTTTAAAGTTGATTTCTTTTCGGGAAAAGCAGCGCTCTGCTTTGTACATACTAAATGGAAAATTCAAACTGACTTGCCCAAATTGCGTATCTTTGCACCCAAACCAACGTAATTATTTTCTACCGGGATTTCATGGAAATTCAAGCAATTAAACAACGATTCGGGATCATTGGAAATGATCCTAAACTAAACCGGGCGATCGACATTGCCAAACAGGTTGCAGCTACTGATCTCACGGTGCTGATTACCGGCGAAAGCGGAACCGGAAAAGAAGTTTTTCCACAAATTATTCATCAGCTCAGCGCCCGAAAACACAAATCATATATTGCCGTGAACTGTGGCGCTATCCCCGAAGGTACAATTGACTCCGAGTTATTTGGACACGAGAAGGGGTCGTTCACCGGTGCTCATGAGTCGAGAAAAGGATATTTTGAAGAAGTAAACGGTGGTACCATTTTCCTGGATGAAGTAGCAGAATTACCACTTTCAACCCAGGTAAGGCTGCTCAGGGTGCTCGAATCCGGTGAGTTCATGAGGGTTGGCTCTTCCAAAGTGATTAAAACTGACGTTCGGGTGATTGCTGCAACCAATGTGCAGATTACCGATGCCATCCAACGTGGAAAATTCAGGCAGGACCTGTATTACAGACTCAATTCCGTCCCCATTCAAATACCGCCTCTCCGTGAGCGAAAAGAAGATATTCATCTCCTTTTCAGGAAATTTGCAACTGATTTTGCCGAAAAATACCGTATGCCGGCACTCCAGCTAACTGAAGAAGCAGTTACTTTACTTTCGAACTATCGATGGGACGGGAACATCAGGCAATTAAAAAATATTACCGAACAAATTTCAATCATCGAAAGCGAGCGGATTATCTCTAATGCTACCTTGTTGAAATATCTTCCCAAAGCGACAACTTCTACATTACCGGTGCTTTATTCAAAGGAAGAATTCAATCACGACCTTACAGATCGCGACATTCTTTATAAAGTGTTATGGGATATGCGCGGCGACATCAATGAACTGAAACGCACGATCAGAGAGATGTCGCAAAAAGGCGAAACGAAACATCTTCAGGAAAGCGACCCGGTTCTTATTAAGAAGTTTTACCATGACATTAGCAACGAGGTGAAAGATTATGAAGAAGGTGTGCTGACCGACGATGACTATGAGCAACTTGCCGAGGATGCTGACAATGGTAAGATTGAGGAGTCGCTATCGATACAGGATAAAGAAATTGATCTGATCAGAAAAGCGCTGGCCAAACACAACGGCAAACGAAAAGTGGCAGCCAGGGAGCTTGGTATCTCGGAGCGGACGCTGTACAGAAAAATTAAGGAATTCAATATCAACTAAATGAACACTGTTTTTAAACCCGGATTTTATTTTACACTGGTATTTATCCTTCTTTCAGCACCTGCCTGCAAGATGAATTATTCCTTTACAGGCGCCTCCATTCCACCGGGTGTAAAAACTATCCAAATTGAAAATTTTCCGAATAATGCTTTACTTATTAACCCAACATTGAGCCAGGACCTTACCGATGCATTACGAAACAAATTCCTCTCGCAAACAAACCTTTCTTTGGTAAACCAGGGTGGAGATCTTGTAATTACCGGAGAAATTACCGACTTTAACACCCGTCCGACCGCTATCCAGGCCAATGATATTGCAGCCCTGAACAGACTGACCATTACCATTAAGGTTTCATTCGTAAATAACATTGATAAAACACAGAGTTTTCAAAACCAGTCTTTCTCGAGATTCGAAGAATACCCCAGCACACAGGACTTGCTCACTGTTCAGGATGTGCTGGTTAAACAAATCAACGAACAGCTTGTTGAGGATATATTCAACAAAACCGTTGTGAACTGGTAGCTCTGTTTGATTGCAGAATGGATTTTAACTTACAAATAGAATTATCCCTGAAATCATGGCACTCATCCGACCTTTGAATGGTATTTCCCCCAAATTCGGTATTAACTGCTTTGTGGCCGAAACAGCAGTAATTATTGGCGATGTTGTGATTGGCGACAATTGCAGCATCTGGTACAATGCTGTGCTGCGTGGTGATGTTCATTACATCAGGATCGGCAACCAGGTGAACATTCAGGACGGTGCAATTATCCATTGCACTTACAAAGTTGCACCTGTCAATATCGGGAACTATGTTTCTATAGCTCATAATGCTATTGTACATGGTTGCACAATACAGGATCATGTGCTGATTGGTATGGGCGCCATTGTTATGGATGGCGCAGTTATTGAAAGCAACTCCATCATTGCCGCAGGTGCAGTGGTTGCTAAGAATACTACCGTAAAATCAGGCTCCGTTTTTGCCGGAATCCCTGCGGTTAAAATTAAAGACATTGATACGAATCTGTCTGAAGGTGAAATTCATCGTATCGCCGAAAGCTATACTAAATACGCAGCATGGTATGATGAGAAATGAGAGAATTATCGGGTCGGGAAAACGACCTTGAAGTAAAATGAAAAAGCGCTTAAACTCAGGTGTTACGTTGAGTTTAAGCGCTTTCCGGTGGTAACCTGATTGTTTACAGGCAGATTACAGAATTTTCGGCATCACCATAGCCACTTGGGAGAAACTTATCAGCATCTGGCTCATTCAGCCAGATCTGACCGTCTGCCAGGTAACGGAAGTGATGATCTTGTCCGGTGGGAAGGTCAGTTGTAAATGTGAATGATCCATCTTTGTTGGCTTTCATTTCACCGGCAGCTTCATCCCAATGGTTAAAATCGCCCAGTACACTAACTGTAACAGCGTTGTTTGCCTGTTCTTTTTCTACTTTAAACGTAACCTTACATAAAGGTTTTGATTTCAAAATTTGCTTCTTAATACTCATGTTTTCAATGTTTAGTTTTAAAATGATAGCAAAAAGGGATGTTATTCCCAAAATAATTTCCGGCGGCAAAGAAAACACTTTTATTTAAAATGATTATTGAGAGGAGATTTCACGAGTCCGCAAGGCTGATAGATTAATAGAAATATTATTGCTAAAATCATCTAATTCAATTACATACGTGTAATTTTTCTGTTAAGAAAACGAATAATCAATCTCTGCCTTTTCAACCCTCAGCTCATACAATCAGCACCTAAACGGATCCTTCTTTCAGTATTTTTACCGCCTGGTTGAATACATTGTCGCGTTGGTGAAAAATAGGATAAAAACCCTGATTGTCGAGTATGTTGCGCCCAATGAGCGCTTTTAACAAGATTTTAATGTCTTCTTTCATCGCCATGATACCTTCATGATCCCTTTCAAGTTCTTTTTTTTCGGCAAAAGCAATGAGTTGTTCAAAAATACTTTCTGTAATGTTGAACTTGAGGTTAAAGCTTTTATAATCGGTAAACCTGCTAAGCACTTGGCGATTTGCATCGGTGTATTCAAAAGCGAAATCATAAATGATTCCGCGATTGATTAGCCGGTTGTAATAGGCCATGTGGTCACCGGTTTCGATGGGTATGAAAATATCCGGCATGATACCTCCACCGCCGTAAACGACCTTTCCACCTGGTGTGATAAACTTCAGTGTATCATCGAAGTGGATACTGTCGGCATGAAATACTTCGCCATTTTCAAATCGCTTGTGGAATTCCTTGTAATAATCTTCTCTGCCGTTCTCGTAAGGTTTCTGAATGGATCGCCCTGTTGGGGTGTAATATCTCGCTGTGGTAAGCCTGATGGCCGAGCCGTCCATCAGGTTAACCTGTTCCTGTACCAGTCCTTTTCCAAATGAGCGTCTGCCTATAATGGTGCCGCGGTCGTTGTCCTGTATAGCTCCTGCTACGATTTCACTGGCCGATGCAGATCCCTCATCAATCAGAACGACGATCTCTTCATTCTGGAAGCTGCCGCGCCTTGTGGCATAAGCATAATTCCTGGGTCTGTTTTTCCCTTCGGTGTAAACAATTAATTGCTTATCGGCCAAAAACTCATCGCAGACGCTGATTGCGGCCTGTAAATATCCACCTGAGTTATTCCGAAGATCAAGGATGAGTTTATTCATTCCCTCACGTTTTAAGTCTGTCAGGGCGTTGGTGAATTCTTCGTAAGTGGTTGCCGAAAACTTGTTAAGTTTTACGTACCCAATTGTTTCATCCACCATATATGCAATATCAAGGCTGTAAGTAGGAATGACGCCCCTTGTAATTGTAAAATCAAGTAGTTCTGCCTCGCCTCTCCTGAAAATTTTCACATTGACTTTGGTGTTTTTCGGGCCTTTCAGCCTTTTCATAACTTCCTGGTTGTTGGTGTTAACTCCGGCAATGGTGTCGCCATCAACAATCACAATCCGGTCGCCGGCTTTTATTCCTACTTTTTCTGAAGGACCACCGGCAATTGGAATAATTACCATTGCAGTGTCTTTTTCTATTCGGAATTGAACCCCGATTCCTTCAAAATTACCTTCGAGATGTTCATTTACCTCATTAAATTCGGATGCAGGAATGTACTGTGAATGAGGATCAAGATTTTCGAGGATCTGAATAATGGCATCATCCTCCAGGGACTCAAGATTGACTGTATCCACCCAATCACGCATAATGTATCCCAGGACATCACTCACTTTGCTGTATTTGGATAAATCAACTGAAAAAATATTCCCTCTGTTTGTCTGCCTGGGCGCCAGGCGAATGCCAAGCAGAATACCCCCCATCAGCACAATGGCAAAAAGAAGGGGCAGATAAATGGTAATTTTGTATCTGAAGTTGCTCATAGTTTGTTTTTCTTTGCAAAAAAGTAGCGGAGATGATCTTCCGTAAATTTTCTTGTAAACGCTTTTGTAGTTATTATCTTATTTAATCCCAAACAATCACCATGTCGAAGCTGTTCATTGTTCCAACCCCGATCGGAAATCTTGAAGACATCACCCTGAGAGCGCTCAGGGTCTTGGCTGAAGTGGATTTTATTCTTGCCGAAGACACCCGGACGACTTCCGTTTTACTCAGGCATTACAACATCAGTAAACCTGTCCTGCCTTATCACCAAAACAACGAGCACAAGGTGTTTGAGCGTTATTGCCAGCGCATCGGGCAAGGTGAGCAAGCCGCTTTGGTGAGCGATGCCGGAACACCTGCGATTTCCGATCCCGGCTATTTAATTGTTAGAGAATGTTTGAGAAATGATATCACTGTAGAATGCCTGCCCGGTGCTACAGCGTTTGTACCTGCGCTGGTCAACTCAGGATTGCCAGCCGACCGCTTTGTATTTGAAGGATTTCTTCCTCATAAAAAAGGACGCATGACACGGCTTCAGTATCTCAGCGACATACCCTATTCAGTAATTTTGTATGAATCTCCCCACCGGCTGATTAAAACCCTCGAGCAAATGGCAGAAGTATTCGGCGCTGACCGGCAGGCATCCGTTTCACGCGAACTAACCAAAATTTATGAAGAGACTTTCCGCGGATCAATCACTCAAATCCTGGCTCATTTCAGCGAAAAACCTGTCAAAGGCGAATTCGTGATCGTTGTTGAAGGGAAAAAGTAACAGCCGATATTTACAAAATCAGAAAAACCCGTTTCACTCAACCTCAACCTTAACCTCAACCTCAACCTTATGCTCTACACCTATGAATACCCCCGCGCTTCGGTAACAGTTGACATTGTTGTTTTTTGCAAATTTGATGACATCTTGAAGGTCTTGCTCATTCAGCGAGGCAACGAGCCATTCCGGGATCAGTGGGCTTTTCCCGGTGGTTTTATCGAAATGGAGGAAACCCTTCTAAACACAGCCCAACGCGAACTTGAAGAAGAAACCGGACTGAAGGGGATCGACCTCCGGCAGTTTAAAACCTACGGTGATCCCGGGCGTGATCCCCGCGGAAGAACTGTTACCATCATTTTCTACGGTTTTGCTGAACCGAAAAATTCTTCGGTTACTGGTGCTGACGATGCCAAAAATGCCGGATGGTTTGCTGTGGACAAAATTCCAATCCTTGCTTTTGATCACCAAAAAATTCTGGATGATCTTCTTGATATGATTAATACCGCAGAATAGCTGGTTTTCCATGAACTGCCAATTCACCTGTTCTCAAAAGATTATATTTATCACAAGGCAGTCAGTTTTAAGTTGCTTTGCATCGAAATTTAAATATATTTGCAGACTTTTTCAAACGAACAGTTTAACTAATTACAAATTATTCACTAAATTCTACACTTATGCTTAAAGATCATCCAAAAGGTTTACTGGTGGCCTTCTTCACCAATATGGGAGAGCGCTTTGGGTTTTATACCATGATGGCCATCCTGGTTATGTTCCTTCAGGCGCGCTATGGACTTGATGCCGATGCCGCAGGAAGTATTTATTCATGGTTCTACTTTGCAATCTATGCCCTGGCGCTGGTTGGAGGTATGGTTGCCGATTGGACAAAAAAGTATAAGACGGTTATTTTAGTAGGACAAGTCATTATGTTTGCAGGGTATTTATTAATTGCAATACCTGGTCTGGAACTTTGGGTTTCTGTTTCTGCATTGTTAATTATTGCCCTTGGCAACGGATTATTCAAAGGCAACCTGCAAGCGGTTGTCGGGCAGATGTACGATGAGGAAAAGTACAGGAAATTCCGCGACAGCGCCTTTATGATCTTCTACATGGGGATTAACATCGGAGCTTTCTTTGCACCATTTGTTGCAAAAGGGATTAAGGAATTCTGGCTTAAATACAATGGTTACTACGAAAATGCCAATCTTCCTTTGCTCAGTCATCAGTATCTGGCCGGAACGTTGAAAGATGTTGAACAGTTTCAAACGCTGGCCAATGCGGCCATCAGGTCCGATGGAGGACGGTCAGCAGCCAACCTAACAACTTTTGCCAATGAATACATCGGCGTTTTCTCTGCAGGGTTCAACTATGCTTTTGCCATTGCAGCCGGTGCGATGATCGTTTCATTAATCATCTACGTCAGTTTCAACAAACTGCTGCCTTCTAAGTATAAACTAGCATTGGCCGACAAGAAAAATAATGTCAATCAGACAACAAAACCGGCACTTGACCTAGGAAGTAATCTGAAATACATCATCATTTCTTTGGGATTGGTTGCCGTAATCGCCGTTTTATTCCACATCGCTGATGGTTACACTGACATAAAGGACATTGATTACAAATTAGGATTAGCGGTTGGATTGTTTGTTGGATTTGTAACATTCATTTTCCAGATATCAACCAAAGAAGAGAAACCGCGTGTTGTGGCATTGACGCTGGTATTTATAGTGGTCATTTTCTTCTGGATGTCATTCCATCAAAATGGACTTACACTCACCATGTTTGCCCGCGACTACACCACCCAATTTGTTGGGCCGTTTACTAACCTGTTTTTCAATATCTGGTCCATCTTATCAGTGATTGCCGCAATTGCAGGGGCTGCTATGGTATTCTTCACCAAAAAAGTTAACAGCCGGTTGGTTGGTGCAGCACTTTTCCTCGTGGGAGGCGCCCTGAGCTACTATTTTACATCTTCCAATGCTGCATTGAACAGCATTTCACCTGAGGTATTCCAATCATTCAACCCATTGTTCATCGTAGCATTGACCCCTCCTGTAATGGCAATTTTTGCCTGGTTAGGGAAAAAGAAAAAAGAACCCTCATCACCACGAAAAATTGGTATCGGGATGATTATTGCCTCCTTCGGATTTGTGCTGGTGCTGATTGCATCACTTGGATTGGTTTCACCAAAAGACATGGCAGGGGTTGCCGTTGAAGAAATTAACCGGGTATCTCCTTACTGGCTGATGAGTTCTTATCTCATCTTAACCATTGCTGAGCTCTTCTTAAGCCCGATTGGTTTATCCTTCGTGGCCAAGGTTGCTCCTCCACGCTTCCAGGGACTCATGCAAGGTGGTTGGTTACTGGCAACAGCAATCGGAAACAAATTCCTGTTTGTTGGCAGTTTATTGTGGGGTAAAGTGGAACTTTACATGCTTTGGGGAATCTTCATTATTTGTTGTATCCTCGCAGCAGTGTTCATCTTCTCGATTATGAGAAGGCTTGAAAACGCTACTAAATAAACAAATTGCCATCTGATAGAAAAAGGCTGCAACGTTGGTTTGCAGCCTTTTTCTTTATGATCAGTGCGGTTCCGCATCCTTTTTGCAACAAGCAGGTAGTTTGTTGTAGGCTTTTTCATCGGCCACCAGGTCGTCGGCATCATAACCGATTTTGGTAATGGATTTTTTGATTTTTTCCACATCAGTGCGGCCAGGTTTGTACTCCACCGTGATGAGTTTCTCTTTCAAATCTACCTGAATATCGGTTACCCCTTTCTCATAAGCCAGTTCCTTCTTCACTCGTGCATCGCACATCCCGCAAACGACTGATGATTTGATGACCACAGTTTCCGTCTTGTTCTTGTCCTGTGCCTGAACCGGAGTAATTGAAAACGCTGTGATGGCAAAGATCGCCATCAATACAAAAATGATTTTTACAGTTTTCATGATTAAAATGTTTAAAATTAATAAATAGTGACTTTCAGAAAACACCCTGAATATGATTTTCAACATTAAGAGTTTTCTGGCTGTCAATAACTAAGTTACTTTGTCACCCGCCCTATAGCGCAGCTGACATAAGAAACCACCTCTGATTTCAGGCTATTATGCCCTTGTTCCGGATAGCCCAGTTTGGTGAGTTTCTTGGCAATGTTCTCTCTGTTTTGCAGTGCCTCGTCGTAATCCACCGAAACGGAAGATTCTTCGACGTTCACATTTACCTGGTTAACGCCTTCCATCCCAGAAATCCCTTTCGTGATGGTATTTGCGCAACCGTGGCATTTTAAATTCTCGATTATGATTTTTTCTGTTGTCATGATATTTTGTTTATTATTCAATTGCAAATCGAAGGCCTACATAATATTTACTACCCATGATCGGACCCCAAACCATGGATGCGTCGAAATAATCTCCGAAAGGGTCATTAGCGGCCACAATCGGGTGGTGCTGGGTATAATTCAGGAGGTTTTCACCTCCGGCATAAATGCTCCATTTTCTAAAATAGCGTGTTATTTGAGCGTTCAGGTTTGTATAGGCAGGAAAGTTTTCTTCAAGCCTGTATTCCGGGGGATTTCCAGATGTGTTTGGTAATCTGCCGCCGCCATTAAACTGGCTTGTAAAATCAAACTGCCATCGGTTCATATTGGTGGCATACGAAAGTGTAACCAACCCTTTATATTTGCTCACCAAAGGCTTACGCTGCAATTCTTCGTTGACGGTCATTTTCACATCGTTGATACGATAGGCTGCCACAAGATCAAGCCCTTTAATTAACTCATAGCTAATCTCCAGTTGCGCACTGTTGGAGTAAGATTTACCATTGAGGTTATACAACCTGATTTGTCTGACATCTGCGTCAATGTCAACAATCACCTGGTTTTGAAACTCAGTCCGGTAATAATCTGCGCTGATGGTCATCTCCTTTCCAAACAAATCAACATATTGCGTGATATGTGTTCCAAAATTCCAGGCCTCCTCCTGCTTCAACAGTTCAAGTGTGTTTAAGTCGCGGCTGCTGGCAAGAAAAGAAATATTTTCGGCAATCACATTCGGAGTCCGGTAACCTTTCCCTGCCGATGCCCTTACAACAGTTTTCGGTGTCAGGGCATAGCGGGCATGAACTCTTGGCGTGTAAAAAGTCCCGTAAATGTTATGGAAATCAGCTCTCATTCCGGCAATGAATGTGAATTTCTCCGGGTTGTTATAGGTATATTGAAAATAAACACCCGGCACACTTTCACTCATTGCAAATGCACTGTCGCTCAATACTTCATCATAATCGTTGTAAATGTAGCTGATCCCGGTGGTGAAGCTGTGTTGCGTGTTTCCGATGTACGACTGGAAGATCAGGTTGTTGTAAAAACTGTTCTGTCGTGCCGTGTAATCCCGTAATCCAAAAAATGTTTCCTGATCGTGCCAGGTGTAAGAACTAATCATAGCGATGCTGGTTTCAGGACGGTTGAGTAAAAATCCGTTTTTAGCAAAAAACTGCCAGCGTTTATTGTGAATACCTATGCCATAAGGGTTATCAGCATTCCGGTCATCAGATTGATTAAAATTCATCTGGCCCCCGGTTCGGTCTTCGTCAAGAAATTGAACCCCAAACTGGGCCTCATAGTGTTTCCCGAAATACTCCCAACGATTAAAAAAATTGTATTGGGTGTAAAGCGGATGATCAAGAAAGCCATCACCATTGTGGTCGTCCCTTGAACTATTGTTACTTACATGACCATATATCATAGTAGCCCAATTTGGATCTAATTTGGTTGCGGCGTTGATGTTGCTTTCAATCCGGCCATCGCTGTCGCCAAAAAGGTTGAGGAAAAGCTTCTCGCTATTGTTGGGCTTTTTATACTCGACATTAATCTGGCCTGCGATGGATTCATACCCGTTAATCACCGCTGCAGTTCCTTTTGAAACCTGTATGGATTCCATCCACGTACCCGGAACCCACATCAGGCCGTAACTGTTGGCCAGCCCGTAATAATTTGGTATATTCTCGATCATCAACTGGCTGTAAATACCTGCCAGCCCCAGCAATTGAATCTGTTTGGCGCCAGTGACGGCATCGCTGTAATTTACATCCACAGAGGCATTGGTCTCGAAACTTTCTGAAAGATTGCAACAGGCCGCTTTTCTGAGTTCAGTACTGTTAATCTGCTGTGTAACTATTGGATTTACCCTTGAGATGTGCGAACCGGATTGTCTGGCACTCACTTCGACACCCTCCAGTTCACTGATGGTTGACAACACAATTTCAAGATTTCGGTTGTCCTGATGAATGTGAATGGTGTCGCTGACATAACCCACAAAGCTGAAAACCAATAAGTGCCCGTCATGATTATCTTCGTTCGAATCTCCATGATTATGCTCTTCCTGTTCGATGGCGAAAAAACCTTTGGAATCAGTTGTAGTCCCCTGCAAGTTATGCGCCCAGTAAACATTCACACCGGTCAAAGGCGTCTTCCTGTTTTTCTCATCCAGCCCATAAACCTTTCCGGCTACGTTTTGAGCCAACGAACCGAAGGAGAGCAAGATGAATATTCCTGATAAAAATAATATCCTTTTCATTTAAAATTTCCTTTTGATAATGAATAGACTGTAAACCCGTATTGACAAAAGATAAAAAGATCAAAAATTCAATCTGATTTGTCTTCTGCAGAGGCAGTTCCTGTAAAAGGTGGCTAAGGTTGCAAGTAGAAAAACCTTTTTCAGGCGGAAAAAATAAATGAAGGGGCAATTTTGAAGGAATGGGTAAAGATCACAAAAGCTTTACCCGCCGACAGAGGTGGTGGTAATGAATGATTTACAATGAAATCTGATTCAATTTCCTTGCACTGGTCAAAGTCATTTAAATATAATTCGGTAATAGCAACGATTTGATCGAAATACTGAACTGAAATTTGAACCGGCTTGTTGAATTTCTCCGATATCTTTAGAAACATGTGTTCGTATTGGCAGCAACCATTCTGGCTGCATACATGGTCTGAATTGCTATGCCGGGCGGGCTCTTCGCAACAAGCCGGTTGGCCTTCTTCGTGCATTTCGCAGGTTTGGGTTTCACTTTGATCGCAACACTCGTCGAATGCAGTGACTGAGACATCAAAACTCTGGCAACAACCACATGAGTGGGTGTAAATATTTAACCCGCTGGTAGTTATAATTACTACAAGCGATAATATGATTGCCAATGATTTTTGAAATATCTTTGTCACACCTTTGTTTTCAAATTAAAACGCAAAGATACCAGGTTTGGTTTAATCGTTTTTTGCTATTATTGAAAAAAATTTCTTTAAAAAGTACAATTATGGAATTTGAAATTTTGAATTTATCCGTTGAAGAGGGCATTGCATTGGTTACGATCAACCGTCCAAAAGCATTAAATGCACTGAATACCAGGTTTTTTAACGAAATGGATGCGATGGTCGAAAAAATCAGTAACATGCCTGAGGTCAAAGTGATGATCATTACCGGCGAAGGAAAAGCTTTTGTTGCCGGAGCTGACATTGCCGAAATGGTGGACAAAGATCAGCAGCAGGGCAGTGATTTTTCAAGGCTTGGCCAAAATACATTCAGAAGCCTTGGAAATATGGAAATACCCGTAATAGCGGCTATTAATGGTTTTTCGCTTGGCGGCGGACTCGAACTGGCCATGGGCTGCGATTTCAGGATTGCCAGCACCAAAGCCAAATTTGGTCAGCCGGAAGTTAATTTAGGTTTAATACCCGGATACGCAGGGACTCAACGACTTCCACGCCTTGTTGGTCTTGCCGACGCACTTTACCTGCTGATGACCGCCGAGATGATTGGCGCGGAGGATGCACTCCGTATCGGGCTGGTGCAAAAAGTGGTTGAGCCTGAGCATCTGATGGAAGAAACCATGAAAATTGCCAGGCTGATCGCTTCCAAAGGACCAAGAGCAGTTAAACTTATCAAGAAGGTTGTAAGAAAAGGACTGGCAGGCAGTTTTGAGGATGGTTCGGAACTGGAAGCAATCAATTTCGGCTCACTTTTCGGCAAAGGTAATGAAGGAGAGATTGGAATGAAAGCATTCTTGAATAAAGAGCAACCTAAGTGGGAGTAAGAAAGTCGGCAGTCTGCAGTCGGCAGTCTGCAGTCGGCAGTCAGCAAGTGGGATATTGACCGGGAAATGATATTGTGTAATTAAAATTATCTGAAAAATTGAAAACGATTAAGAAGGGCTTCAGGGCGTTACTTGCTTATCAGAAAGGATTTGACCTTGCGTTGGAGATATTTGAAGTTTCAAAGTTGTTTCCGAATGAAGAAAAATACAGTCTGACAGATCAAATACGCAGGTCATCAAGATCGGTTTGCGCTAATATCGGAGAAGGCTATCGTAAACGACAATACCCGGCGCATTTTGTTAGCAAAATTTCCGACTCAGATATGGAAAATACTGAATCCCAGGTGTGGCTTGACTTTGCATTAGCTTCTAAATATATTGATGAATCACTTTATAATGATCTGATTGAAAAATCAGAAGAAGTTGGGAGGCTACTTTCTTTTATGATTCAAAATCCGGATAAATTTCGGTAATTTTTAACCATTGAATAAAATTAACTAGTTTGAACCAATTACAAGAGATCTGCCGCCTGCCTACTGGAGACTACCATCTGCCGACTGCCGACTGCCGACTGGGGACTGCCGACTGGGGACTGCCAACTGCTGGCTGCCGACTGGGGACTGCCAACTGGGGACTGCCAACTACAAACTTCCAAAACAACATTGGAATACCAACATCATTTGATAATTTTAAATAACAAAAACATGAACTACGACGAAAGATTACAAAAAGTGAGTGTGCTGGGTGCTGCCGGAAAGATGGGCAGTGGCATTCTGCTTTTAACGGCCGTGGAGATGGCCAATCTCAGCCTTAAGCCCGAAAACAAAGGGAAAACATTTGTGCTCAATGCCATTGACCTTTCCGAGGAAGGGCTGGCCGGTCTGATGAAATACCTCAAAGTGCAGGTGAGGAAAATTGCTGAAAAGAAAATGGTGTGGCTGCGCGAAGCATATGCCAGCCGTCAGGATTTGATCGAAAATGGTGAGATCCTTGACGAATACATCTTTGACGTGATGAACATCGTGAGGCCGGTAACTGCAATGGAGGTTGCTTATGGCTCCAACCTCATCTTTGAGGCCATTGCCGAAAACCAGGCACTAAAGGTTAAAATCTTCAAACAGATTGATCAGAACAACCCCAACAAACCCTGGTTCTTCACTAACACCTCCTCCATTCCGATTCACATGTTGAATAACGAAGCTGGATTAGGCGGGCGCATTCTCGGATTCCATTTTTACAATCCACCCGCAATACAACGCCTGGTTGAGTTGATTACCATCAGCGAAAACAGTGCGGAGATGAATGACTTTGCCAACGCTTACGCAAAGAGTCTGAAAAAGGTGGTAGTGCCATCAAACGACTTTGCGGGCTTTATTGGTAACGGCCACTTCATGCGTGATGCGCTGCATGGCATTGCCGAAGCGGAAATCCTGATGAAAGATTTCTCCTTTGCTGAATCGGTTTATATGGTCAACCGGATTACACAGGATTACCTGGTTCGTCCGATGGGTATCTTCCAATTGATTGATTACGTTGGTGTTGATGTGGTGCGTTTCATCATGGGAGTAATGAACCCTTACAATGAAAAGGAAACGCTACACAGTCCGCTGCTCGATCAGCTTTTTGATTTGGGTGTAAAAGGGGGACAAAACTCTGATGGCTCGCAAAAAGATGGTTTCCTCAAATATGAAAAAGGAAAACCGATTGCCATTTATGACTTGCAAAAAAGGGCATATGTTCCGGTTGTAAATTTTTCAGCAAAATGCGATGAACACCTTGGCCCATTGCCCACTGGTTATCAACCATGGAAATCAGTGAACTTCAGCAAAAATAAAGAAGACTTACTGAATGCTCATTTTGAAGGGATAGAGACCCTTAAAACCATTGGTGGTCAATTAGCCAGAAACTATCACCGTCGCTCATTCGACATAGGAAAACAACTGGTTAGTACTGGAGTTGCCAATAGCGATGAAGATGTGAACACTGTCATGCTCACTGGATTTTTCCATGCCTATGGCCCAATTAATAACTATTTAAATTAAGGAGGAAGCAAAAATGAAAAAGATGCAGAAGAAAGTATATATGGCTGCCGGTTACAACACGATTTCTATGGGTACCGGTCGAAATGAGTTTAACCCGAAAAAGGAGAGGCCAGGACTGGAACATTATATTTCGGAAGCCGGAAAAGGGACGCTGGCGCAAATCGGTGGAGCAAAAAATGTGGACGAGAGTGTGATAGGGAATTTTATGGCAGCACGCTTTAACAAGCAGGGTCATCTGGCAGGATTTATCCCAATGATTGACGAGGGATTGACTTTCAAACCCAGTATCAGGGTGGAAGCAGCATGTGCTTCGGGAGGTATGGCGCTGATCACCGGAATAAAAAATGTGCTGGCCGGAGCTGACACTGTTTTGGCTCTTGGCGTAGAGGTGCAAAATACCATGAAAGCCATTTATGGCGCCGATGTGCTGGCTGGCGCAGGATGGTTCGAAAGGCGTAAAAACGGGCACGCTTACTTTTTCCCCGGACAGTTCAGCGATCGTGCCGGAGCTTACTATGAAAAATATGGAAAAGAATATGCCCGCAAAGGCCTTTCGCGCTGGTATCGCAACGCCATCGAAAATGCACGCCTTTGTGCTACGGCACAAGAATTCCACAACACCAACCCCGATCCTGAAGGTACTTGCTTCAAAATGGAACCCAGCGGAAAAACTTTTGTTGATCATTTGAATGTGTTGGATTGTTCCAAAGTATCTGACGCTGCGTGCGCCATTGCCATACTTTCGGAAGAAGGGCTTGCCAAATGCGGGATTGAAAAGAAAAACGCCGTTGAAGTTGTAGGATTTGCCACCTCTGAAAGAGATATTACAAAAAATCCGACCGACCTCACGGTGATGGAAACCATCAGGGATGCAGCTCGCAAAGCACTGGCTCATGCCGGCATCACCATCCACGATCTGGCCACCATAGAGACCCACGACTGTTTTACAATTGCTGGCATTCTTGCCGTTGAAGCACTCGGATTTGCCAAACCCGGCGAAGGCGCCGATTTCGTTTATCAGGGTCACACTGCCCGCAACGGCAAAATCCCGATCAACACCACCGGTGGGCTGGTTGGGTGGGGGCATCCAACAGGAGGAACAGGTGTTCACCAGGCTGTAACCATCTGGGAGCAACTCACCGGAAGAACCGGCGATGCCCAGATCGAAATTCCTGCTGAAAAACCTTACGGAATGACCATCAACATGGGCGGCGACGACGTAAGTGCAGTGGCGATTGTGTACAGGAAGTTGGAATAGACCCTGGAGAATTAGATAATGCTTTTCGATTTGAATCACTCATTATTGTAATTAGTTGTGATTTGATGGCGGTGAAAAAAAGGCTTTTACAGGAATTGTGGCAGTAAATAAACAGGCTGGAGCCTAAGCTGAACACAAGCAAAATATGCAGGCGAAAATGTAGCCAAAACCTCATAGGTTTGCAAGCAAGCGCTGTATCATCTCCCCATCGGCAAGCACTGTCCGGTACTCATCCAAATTACTTTTCCCCATCGAAAGTCCGGGATTTTGGAACAACATTTTTGAAGGGAAATATTTTTTTGCCGATAAATGAATTTCCTGAACACCTGTGCGGGTAATCAAATCCAACACATTGACTTCGTTGATGCCGCTGCCGGCCATGATCGAAATCCGGTTTCCTGCCCGTTTTACCAATGCTGAAATTAAATCTGCTCCCTGTATTGCAGTAGGTTTTTGCCCGGAGGTGAGAATTCGCCGGGCGCCGGTAGAAATTATATCTTCCAAAGCCCTAAAAGGGTTGGCTGTCATATCAAAAGCCCTGTGAAAAGTGACTTCCATAGGGTGAGCAGCCTCAACCAGGTGGGCAGTTCTTTCTATATCGACCGTACCATCAGGCTTTAACATTCCAAATACAACTCCGTCGGCTCCTGCTTTTTTTGCAAATACAATGTCTTGCAGCATGGTTTCAACTTCATTTTCTGAATAAAGAAAATCTCCTCCACGCGGCCTGATCATCACAAAAAGAGGAAGTGATATTATTTTTCTTGCAATATGTATAGTGCCTGGTCCTGGGGTAGTTCCTCCCTCAGTTGGGCCGGCACACAATTCTATTCTGTTGGCTCCTGCATTTTGAGCAATCAATGCAGATTCGATGTTATAGCAGCAGATTTCAAGAGTGATGGCAGGCATGGATTTAAAGTTGAAATACAGCACAAAAGTAATCCAAGAAAAACATACGTACTGTTGAAAAGCAAGTTCAAGGCTTCATTATTTGAACATCAACCGGTTTATTTATGTTTAATGGCTTGATAATTAAACAAAATGATCTTAAAAATTAACGCATGAAAAACATCTTAATCGCCGGAATTGCCGGCCTTTTAATCGGATCTGTAATTACTGGATTTGTATTATTCAAGCTTTCCCCGGGCATGATGCTGATGGAAACCGCAAGCCCTTACGATTTTAGCACCACAGTTCAAAAGCTTGAGACGGCGGTGGCAGAGCAAGGTTGGAGAATGCCGGCAGTGCATGACCTACAGGCTACTTTGTTGAAGAGTGGGAAAAATGTCCGTTCGGTAAAAGTATTTGAGTTGTGCCACCCCGACCACGCAGAAAAGATTCTGAAGCAAAGTGAGGAGCGCATCGTTTCGACCATGATGCCCTGCCGTGTGGCTGTTTATGAAAAAGCTGACGGGAAAGTATATATTTCGCGGATGAATTCTGCACTGATGGCCAATGCTATGGGTGGCATCGTGAAGGAGGTGATGGCAAAGGCATTCGCCGAAAATGAGCATATGATCGAAAGCACTATTAAGTAGTGGCAGCCAGAAAACTCCATAAGTTGAAAATCAATGAATTCCCCAACCCTAAAGGGAGCATTGATTTTCAACGATTTACTCCCTTTAGGGTGGGGTAAATAAATCGTTGAAAATCAAAAATGAAGGGTTTTCTGGCTGGCACTAAATAGAGCGTTTTTTTGACGCCCGTTATTTTTGGTAAAATCATTTCTGACACCAGCCAGTTAAGTGTTCTTTAGGAGATAGTCCGACCTGTTGTTAAAAATATTCGTAGGTTTGCCCTCATAATTCATTTAACTCTACTATCCGATGAAGTTTACACATTTATTATCAACGACTTTACTGCTTGTTTTACTTCCTATTGTCACTTTTGCCTGTACCAGTTACCTTGTGACTCCCGGCGCCTCTGTTGACGGCTCTTCGATGATCAGCTATGCCGCCGACTCACACATTCGTTATGGAGAACTTTACTATCATGAAGGCGGCCCGATGCCCGAAGGTTCATTTTACCAAATGTATTGCCGAAGTACACACAAACCACTCGTTAAAGTTCCACATCCCCCTACTACATATTCAGTGGTTGGATTTATTAATGAGAAACAGGTAGCCATGGGCGAAACAACTTATGGCGGGCGTTCTGAATTGCGCGACACCACCGGGCTGATGGATTATGGCGGGCTGATGTTCCTTGCATTACAACGGTCAGCTACAGCCAGAGAAGCCATAATGGTGATCGGTCAACTGGTGGAAGAGTATGGCTATTACAGTGACGGCGAATCATTTTCCATAGCCGACAAAAACGAGGTTTGGATCATGGAGATCATTGGAAAAGGTACGGATTGGCAATTTGATAAAAAGAGCAAACAATATTTCAATGCCGACAAAGGTGCTGTTTGGGTGGCGGTGAGAATTCCTGACGGATATATTTCGGCACATGCCAATCATGCCCGTATCATGAATTTCCCTTTGGAGGATGGCGTTACATCGATCAGTTCAAAAAATTGGGATAACCTGAATAAACCCAATGTTGGAGTTATTTATGCTCATGATGTTATCACATTTGCCCGTAAAAAAGGATATTTTGATGGTGCTGATGCCGATTTCAGTTTTTCTGATGTTTATGCTCCGGTTGATTTTGGCGCAGCGCGTTTCTGTGAAGCCCGTGTCTGGTCGATGTTTCGGAAGGTGAACAGCGAAATGGATGTGTTTGAGGACTATGCCATGGGTCAAAACCTCGAAAACCGGATGCCACTTTACATTAAGCCTGAGCGGAAGCTCTCCGTTCAGGATTTGATGGATTTTAAGCGCGACTACCTTCAGGGAACCGAATACGATATGTCGCAGGATATCGGCGCCGGACCGTGGGGAGCGCCCTATCGCTGGCGTCCTTTAACCTGGAAACTTGATGGAAAAACTTACTTCCACGAGCGCACTACCGCCACCCAGCAAACGGCTTTTTCGTTCATCACACAATCACGTTCCTACTTACCCGACCCGGTGGGAGGGATCATTTGGTTTGGCGTTGACGATGCCAATTCCACAGTTTACGTTCCGATGTATGCAGGCATCAGGCATGCACCTGAAACCTATGCCGAAGGGAACGGCAGCATCCTTGAGTATTCCGACAACTCCGCTTTCTGGACTTTTAACAAGGTTTCCAATTTTGCCTACCTGCGTTACAGCCTGATGCTTCCCGACATCCGTAAGGTGCAGTCGGAACTGGAAAAAAGATTTATGGACTTTGTGCCCGCTGTTGACAAAGCAGCAACTGAACTTTACAATAAAAACCCCGAACTTGCCCGGGATTTCCTTACCGATTTTTCGGTGAAAATGGGGAATTATACTGTCGAGCGCTGGGAAGAACTGTTTCGTTTCCTTATGGTTAAATTTATGGATGGGAACATTAAGAAAGAAGAAAATGGTGAATTTCTGACCAATAAATATGGCAGATACCCCATCGTAATCCACCCTGAATACCCTGAATGGTGGCTGCGCCTGATCGTCGAAACCACGGGGGATAAGTTCAGGTACATTGAAAAGAATTAACCGGTTCTTAAAGAATATTGATTGTCTAACTCGGTGATCATCCCTGCATTCCTACAATAATAGTCCACTCAGACGAGTAATGGACATGACACTCATGATTTTCAACGTTTTGGGCTAATTCCAGACTTTGGAGGCAGTCTCCTGTTTACAATTGAAATCTTTTGTTCCCCCCCATCATTGTAATAACACTTTTAGGCATTGAGATGAAAAGATTTGCTAAATCTTTCTAAAAATCCTTGACAACTTTTTGATTCCGTATTAAATTTACCCCCATTTTAGTTCATTGTTTAATCACCTAAAAACTGTGTTTATGAAAAAATTATCTCTCACTTTTTTTGTAATCATCTTTACCTTGCAAAGTCAAATTTACAGTCAAACCACCAGGTATTGGGTAGGTGGAGGAGAATCTTACGGAAATGACGGTAATAAGTGGTCGTTATCTTCCAATGGAACACCGATAGGTGGAACTATTACCTGGGCAAGCAATGATATTGCCGTATTTGATGCCTACTCAGGTTCAAACATTGTGGTAATCATCAATGCTACCATAGGTACAATCGGAAAGCTGACCATTACCGGAAACCAGACAGTGACCGTAAAGCCTGATGCTGCTGCAAACGCTACCCTTAATCTTTCAACAACTACAGGAAATGCCTTTTATCTTGAGGCCAGCAGTACATTTATCATCAAAGGTCTCGATGCCGCAACGGACAGAAATTTGAATGTCAACATGAGTTCCAATACCACAGCAACTATTTATGGTTACCTGAAAGTTACCGATGCTGCTACCGGATATGGAGAGTTTACCAAATCAACAGGCGCCACGATCAATTTTAAAGGTGGTTCAACATACGAGCACAACTCATCACAGTCAGGCTCTGATTTGCCTGTTGCTACCTGGGAAACCAATTCAACCTGTTTAGTTACCGGTTCAAAAGGTTCAAAACCCGGTGAACTGGATCAACAGTTTCATCATTTTACATGGAATTGTTCTGCTCAATCCGACAATATCAGTCTTGCCTGCGATCTGACACATGTGAACGGTAACCTGACTTTTGCCTCAACAAATTCAAAAAACCTGATGTTTTCAAATGGATCAACTTGCTCTGTTTTCGTAGGAGGAAATTTTCAGATCAACTCAGGAACCAGGTTTTATGTTGCCAATGGAGGCGGAGACGTTGGTCTGACAGTAAACGGTAATTTTTTAAACTCAAATGGGGATTTTACAATGTCAGATGCCAGTTCCAGCGATGTTACCATGACAGTAAATGGCAGTTTTACCCTGAATGGAGGTTATTTCAGGATCGCTACATACAACACTGATATAAGCACATTGAATCTGAAAGGGAATGTAACCATGTCCAATTCTGCTTTTTTAATTTATACTACAGATGGGAATAATGGAAATGTAGTCTTTAATGGAACAACCCAGCAAAATTTCGTCAAATCGGGCGGCACTATTCTGAATAAAGTAAATTTTACTGTCGCCAATGGAGCCATCCTGAATCTGGCTGATTATATTCTAGGCGACTACAGTTCCACTACCGGTAATTTCACGCTCGCAAGTGGAGCAACACTCATAACAACCCATTCGGAAGGCATAACTTCAAGTGGCAACAGTGGTTGCATCCGGTCAACTGGTGCAAGAGGTTTTGACGGCAATGCAAATTATCAGTTTGTCAGGAACGGTGCGCAATCCACAGGTAATGGACTGCCATCAGCAATTTCAGGTTCAGTGACCATTGGTTCAAATTCCAACACAACAAGCCTTGGTTTTTCGAATCCCACAGCCATCAATGGCTCATTAATCATGATGAATGGTACGGTTGCCAGTTCCAATATTAGTTATGGTTCATCGGGTATGTTGGAATACCGTGGAAATGCAGCGCAGACTATGGGAAATAATGAATGGCCTTCATCGACAGTTCCCAAGCTAAAAATCAACAATTCTGCAGGGGTTTCGATGAATGTCAGCAAAACTATCAGCAACAACCTGAACCTGTTTTCAGGCACTTTAAACATTGGGTCTAATCATACACTCACATTAAACAATAGCACCATTACGGTAAATTCTGGCACTTTAACGGGCAGTTCATTGTCAAACATCATTTTTAGCGGCAGCGGAAACACTACACTACCGGGCGTAAATAGCGGGCTTAATGATCTTACCATCAACAGGCCTGGAGCAACCATCACCATTGGAGGCGCCATAACAGTGTATGGAACAATGACGATGACGGCAGGGACATGCTCTTTGGGTGCAGGAATGATCAACTACGGTACTTCAGGCATCCTTAAATATGATAATACGTCAGTGGCTCAAACAACGGGCAATGCAGAATTTCCCGGCACAAATGGTCCAATAGACCTTGTCATTGACAAATCTTCTCAAACGCTGAACCTCCATGCCAGTCGCCAGGTAAACGGTTCTATCTATCTGGATAACGGGATTTTAAATTTGGGGTCCAATACACTTACTGTTGCCGGAAATTTTGCCTCTACCGTGGGAAGTATAATAAGCAGCAGCAACGGGCATCTGGTTTTTAGTGATAACGTTCAGCAGGGACAGGCGCCATCATCTGCCGGATTATCCAATCTTACAATCAACAGGGCTGCCGGTGTAAACATGACAGGAAGCCTGACAGTTAATGATAACCTTTTTCTCTCCAATGGAGCATTGAGCATCGGAAGCAATCAGTTGACCCTGAATGGTGCTATTTTAGTGATTTCCGGAACCTTGTCCGGTGGTGTTGAAGCCTCAGTCAATTTTGGCGGTAACGGCGCTTCTACCACACTTCCGCCTATTACACTGAAAAGCCTGACAATCGATCGTTCAAACGGGATTGCACTTGGTGGTGATGTCACGATTAAAAATCAGCTTACCCTAACATCAGGTCAGCTGAATATCGGCAGCAACACATTATTTCTTGATGGAATGATTACAGCAACCAATGGAAGTTTGGCAGGGATCGAATCGACGCTCCAAATCAACGATTCACCTTTGAAAACGGCCACTAACCTGCCGCAGGCTGAATTGGGGAATCTTTACATTTACCGGTCCGATGGTGTAAATATGACCGGAAGTGTAACCATTCAGGATAATTTGTCCATCCTTTCAGGCAATCTTTCAATTGGCCAAAACAATACCCTAACGCTGAATGGGTTGCTGTCAGAAAGTGGAGGAGTACTTGTGTCAGGAAACGGGTCGAGCCTGACAATTGGCGGTGACGGGTCAATAATGAATGTATCTCTTACAGATTTGTTCAATCTCACATTACAACGCCCGAATGGAATGAGATTGATCAACCCGATAAAAATTTGGGGAACGTTCTTGCTCTCCAACTGCACCATTGATCTAAATGGGCAAAACATTAGCTATGGCGATAACGGAACCCTGTTTTACCGCGGCTTTTCCGAACAAATTACTACCGACGACGAATGGCCAGTCAATCAGGGACCAAGACATGTTACTGTCCAGAATTTCAGTGGTGTAAAATTGCATGATGACAGATCAGTTCCAGGCCTGCTCAGTATTCAGGTTGGCAGCTTTCAAATTCAGGAAAACACACTTACACTTGGAGAAAGTCTTTTAACCACAGTGACAGGAACATTAACAGGTGGGGAAAATTCTAATTTGGTTGTAGGAAACAGCTTGTTGTTAAACCCGTTATACCTCCCCTCGGTTATATTGAACAATCTGGTCATGGATCGGATCACCGGGGCAATTATGCAGGGAAGTATTGACCTGTATGGTACATTGTCTTTAATAAATGGCGAGTTTTATATGAATAATTACACACTAACATTAAGAAATCCAATTTCCGGAAATCTTAATAATATCAGATCGACCCCGGCCTCAAATCTGGTCATTTCGGGCAGTGTACCCGGGGTTGATATTGGGCCTGATGAAAATATCCGGGTTACCGAGCTAAATAGCCTTGTAATCAGGAACACACATTTAACCGGAGTAGCATTGAATGGGCATCTTCATTTGATGAGTAACTTAACGATTGAACAGGGAAGTAAATTCATGGTTGAACCTTCAGGCTGGTTAACAATCCATGGTGATTTATTGCTGTCAGATGATGAGTCTTTGGTACTGAAATCAAACGCTACGGCCACAGCTTCATTAATCCTTTATGGACAGCAGACTAAAAGCGGCTCAGCTCGAATTGAACGGTTCGTTAAAGGATATACAGGTCCGGTGGACGGATGGCATTTATTAGGTTCTCCTGTTCAAACCTTTTTAATTGGTGGCAGCAGGTTTGATCCCGAGGCCAGTGATGACCTTTATACCTATAGTGAAACTGATAATTTGTGGTTGAACTACAAAGTTCCTGGTAATTTCACTCATTTTGTTGCTGGTACCGGATACCTGTTAGCCAGCCATGTGGATGATACAAAATGGTTTTCTGGATTAATTAACAACCAGGATATCTCATTTAACAACCTGTCATTTTCAGAAGAGCGGGGATGGCATTTACTCGGAAATCCCTTTCCAAGCGCGCTGCGTTGGAATGACGGTCAGTGGCATCTTGTAGAAATTGATCATATAGCCAAAATTTGGGATGAAAGCATTAATAATTATATTGATCTCGATCCCGGAGAACACATACCGCCACACAATGGATTTTTTATCAGGGTGAATAATCCAATCAATAAAATAACAATCCCGGCCATTTCGCGGGAGCACAGTGATCTGAACTGGTACAAGAATGGGTTTTTTCCTGCATTGACCCTGATCACTCAAAGCCTGGAAAACACTTCAGCTGCCGTTTGCCGCGTAAGGTTTCATGAAGAGGCAACAACTGGTTTCGACAGCGGTTTCGATTCTTACTATCTGTCCGGATTTTCCGAGTCACCTGCTTTTTATGCTAAAATAACCCCTGAAAAACACCTTTCAACGTGCACCCTACCTTTTGAAGAGGAAACCATGTTGGAATTAAATTTTTCTAAAGGGTTATCTGGTTCTTATCAAATCAATGCAACCGGATTAAACACTTTCCCCGAAGGCACAAAGATTTTGCTAAGGGACGGTAAGCAAAACCTTTCAGTTGATCTTACACTCCAGGACAGCTATACATTCGTCTCGGCACCAGGCGATGACCCCAACAGGTTCAAACTGTTTTTTTCAGGTCATACCGGAATCGGCGAGATCAAGCAGGAATTGAAACCAATCATCCAGTATTCGGGAGGAAAAATAGTGATCATTTCACCCTCTCAGCCTGATGTTAAAGCAATGTTTCTTGAAATGTTTGATCTCACCGGGCGATGCTTGTTGAGAAGACAAATTGAAGCAAATGGTGAAATGCTGATTGATCAGAATATTGCAGGTGGAATTTATATCATCAGACTCTACATTGAAGGGGAAAATCAATATTACCCGGCTAAAATTCAAATTTTCTGATGCCATAAGAAGGTAATAGTTGAAATGTTCGGCATTTTTATACTTGTCGGGAAAAAGCATTAGTTTAGCACTACCTTTTTAAGTAGTGAATTGCTTATTTATTAACCCAAAGTTCAACGATTATGAAAAATTTTACACTGTTTTTTAAGATGTTTTTGTTCCTGATCTTGTTAAGTCCGGGAAAAGTATTTTCTGATGCCAGCCGAAATGGTCCAAGGGAATCTTTTATTGATTTTTCTGGAAAGGATATTCCTGTTGTCGACTTTTCGGCCTCACTCGGTTTAATTATTGCGGGGAATAACATTTCTTTCACTGATCTTTCCTCAGCAGGTGGAACCTCATGGGTATGGAATTTCCAGGGTGGAACGCCATCCATCTATCTTGGAAAAGTGCCCCCGCCAATCACCTACAATTCAGCAGGAAACTTTGATGTGTCATTGACTGTGGTCTGGCCTGACACTGTGATTACAGAAACAAAAACAGCGTTTATCAACGTGGTAAATCTTCCTGCAGATTGGAATTTTACCGCTACCGGTTCTTCCCACCTGATTTCAGTACCAATTAACGTTGTATTTCCCTCTCAATCATTGGCCTACGGCGATTTTATCGGTGTTTTTTACATCAACCAGGATGGCATTGAAAAATGTGGAGGCGCCGCGGTTTGGGATGGTATCAACGGTAAAGTGGTGGTCGCTTTTGGTGATGATGCTACCACCACGACCCTCAAAGAGGGATTTGCCGCTAATGAGATGCTGATATGGAAGTCGTTTCTCTCGGCAATTAGTGAGGAGAATTATGCAGCAGTTCTTTACAATGCTGCTTTACCAAATAAAAACGGGAAGTTTCAGGATAATGGGTTATCGGCGCTAACTACTATTGTAACGCCAGGATTTCCTCCGATGAGCATAACTGTATCAGCAAATCCGGAATCGGTTTGCGAAGGTGATGAAGTGCAGTTAAGTGTTGATATTAATGGCGGATCAGGTGATTTTACCTTTTCCTGGACATCAGTCCCTGCAGGGTTTACGTCAGACCAGCAGAACCCACTGGCCTATCCGGTTCAGGATGTTACCTATAATGTTGTTGTAAGCGATGGTTTTACCTCCGAATCAGCTGCTGTTGAAGTAACTGTGTCACCTGCACCTTTTGCCAATGCTGGTGCAAATACTATAATCTGCGAAAATGAAACAGTGATACTTATGGCAGAAGCTGGAAATCATTGTGGGATTCTCTGGCAATCCAACGGGTTGGGCTTTTTCGATGATCCTTATTCTTTGTCATCGACTTATTTTCCATCACCAATTGACATTCAAAACGGTGAAGTTGAACTTTGCTTAACGGCCCTCCCTTGCAGTCCATGCGCAGTGCCCGCAGTAGATTGCATTGCAATCGAAATCATACAGCAGGTTACCATCGATATTATCATTGATCAAGCCACCATTTGCTACGAAGATTCTTTTGATTTTACCGGATTGGTTGATGCTGCCAATTATGAAAATCTGCAATGGTTTACAACGGGAGGCGGGTTCTTTTCACCGGATAACAATGTGCTTGAACCGATTTACTATCCAAGCCCTGTCATTGATTATCCGCAGGGATGTATCCAAATCAGTGTGACAGCATTTTCTGTCAATCCCTGTGAACTGGCGCTAAGTGATAATTTCACACTCTGTTTCCAGGCGCCTCCATTGGTGAATGCGGGCGACAACGCTACCATTTGTGAAGATGAAACAGTTATAACGATGGCGTACGCCGAAAATCATTGTGGCATTTTGTGGCAAACCAGCGGGACAGGATTTTTTGATGATCCTGCTTCTGCAGGAGCTGTCTATTTCCCTTCTGCAATTGACATTTCGAATGGATCAGTGGATCTTTGCGTTACCGCACTTCCTTGTGCACCATGTGCAGAGCCCATCACTGATTGCATCACCCTGACCATCGGTAAAATTCATACGATCACCATACCATCAGGATGGAGTGGCGTTTCAAGTTTTATCGAACCGTTTGAATCAGATATCGAATTCATCATGTCGCCTGCAATCCAGGAATTGATCATTATGTACAATTTACAGGGCGAAACCTTATTTCCGGAGGAAGAAATCAATACCCTCATCAATTGGGACAGGCTTTCGGGTTACGTGATTAAAACGTCCGGGGAAGCCCAGATTGCCCTTTGCGGCGCCGATCCTGCCAACAAAACCATCCAACTTACTGAAGGCTGGAACCTGATCCCGATCCTCAGTGAAGATGATCTTTCAGTGGCAGATATTTTCTTACCGATTCTTGATAAACTGATCATTGTGCAGGAGGTTGCCGGAGTCAAGCTCTATTACCCTGAATTTGGGATTAATACGCTGGATTATCTTGAATCCGGCAAAACATATTTTGTAAAGGTGAGCGAGGCTTGCACGATCAGTTTCCCATAAGAAGCCAATATGTTTCGGTTTAAGCAACATATCACCAGGCAATTTGTAAAAGACAAAGTTAATACCATGATCAAATTCATGATGAATCAGGATTTTTACTGATGATGAGAGGATTAGCATTTAAAAAACTTCGATCAAATACTATCTTGCAATCACTACCTTTTTTGTCACTTTCATTGTTTTACCGGTCGTCCTGCTATGAAGGTCAATATTGGCAAAATAAACGCCGTCAGGAACCCGACTTGAGTTCCAGTTGTAAGTAAAAATATTCTGGGAGAGGGTCATCTCATTTACTTGTAAAACCTTGCGGCCATTCAGGTCGCTGATTGAAATGGAAACACTCCTGTTCTCGCCTGCTTCGATTACAATATTGATCTGATCTTTCCCCGGATTGGGGTAAATGCTGACACTGGTTTCATTTGTCAGATTTTGCTCATTGATTCCCACATTAAACATGCTGAATAGCGAATCCATATCAACCTGTGTGGGAGGAATCAGAAATGCCGGAGTACCGGGTTCGGCCATCGAAAAGCGGATGATATTCTGGGCGGGGATAAACTGGATGGTTTGCAGGTTCGTGGTGACGCCGGCAGCTGTCAGCACATTCCAGTTTCGGTTTACATCAAGCTGATTGGAAGTTTCCAGTGAATCGGAAATACGGCTGTAGCGATAGCAGTAAGCCGGCGGTTTAAGCAGTCTGAAATGGTTGGTTGCAACCAGGTTATCCCCAAAATATTCGGGATTATCAGCCACTGTTCTGATGGCAAATCCGTAAGCATTATGAATTTCAAGTACTTCAGCAGAAGATTCATCAAAGGCTGGCCCTGCCGAGTGTACAATAAAAGTGCTCGACACATTATGAGCGCGCACTGCATCGGTCACATCCCGCGCGGTGCACAGTCCATCGCCATTGTAGTCTGCCGCCTCCAGCCCGTCCCTTTGGGCGAGGTTCACCGGGTAAAACCCTGTTCCTGTTGGCGGAGCCATGTAGTTTCCCATGTTCTGAAATGTTGCTACGCCGTATTCATTCATCCCCGAAAGGGCGCCAATCAGACCGATAAATCCAAAGGTGACAAACGATTGTTTAGACGGGTCGCCGGTCACCCAGATGATGATGAGGGCGTTGTTGATCAGATGGGGATTGTTTATCCAATCAAGGTTCCGGTTGATCACTGTTT
>JACZJL010000011.1 GCA_014860585.1 Bacteroidales bacterium
TTGTCGCCAGACTGGCCAGGCAGAGCCAGCGGGTCGGGGTCGGGGACTGATGTGGTGGTAATGGTAACAGTGGTGCCGTTGTCACCCCAGGTAAGGAAACCGACGAGCATACCGTCACCATCAATGCCCGCAGGCAGGCCGTCTTCAAAATCGTCAATTACGCTTGATAGGGTTGCGATGGGAAGAGGATCAACGGTAACGGTGACAGAAATGGCAGCGCTTTCGCAACCCACTGCATTGGTTTGGGTAACGAAGTAGTCGGTAGTTGCTGTCAACGCTCCGGTGTTGTATTCAGAACCTGTGGCCAATAGATTGGTCAAAGCTACATCAGAATACCAATTCGCCGTTCCACTAGCTACTGCGGTTAATACAGCGGATTCGCCTTCGCAAATCGTTGTGCCGGCAGCAGTTGGTGCAGACGGTAATGGATTCACCGTAACATCAATTGCCACAGGGTATGATGAACAAGTTCCATCATCCTCTGTCGCATAGAAAGTGTAAGCTCCTGCCATCAGGGCTCCTGCATTATAGGTTTGTGTTGGGTCACCTCCCATGGTTATTCTGGCGTATTCAGTTAATGTATTGTCAAGGAAGACCAGGTCGCCTGTTCCTGAACCTGTGGCTGAAATAATCACATCATCACCTTCACATACTGTGATTGGAGTAGCTACAGTTGGATTCGCAGGGCGCGAGTTTACATCCACCTGAACCACGTTCGATTCCACCCATTCTGTCTCACATGTAACCTTTGCCAGCCTTCTAAACCAGGTGGTTTGGGTAACCGTACCAACATATGTGTAAGTTGCTAAAACTGCTCCCGAAATATCCACAAAGGTGGGGCTTGCCGTGCTGATCTGCCACTGGTATTCCAAATCGCCTGTGAAGCCGGTTGGCGCTGAATTGCTGGTGAAGGATGCGGGGAAATCGCCAGAGCAAATGGTTTGGTCCGCAGCAATCTCGCCGCCATTTTCCGGATTCAGGCAGGTAAGTGTACCCAGTATAATATCATCATAGGCGCCAGGTGAGGATGCAAAATTGTACAGGTGTATTTGACTTACATTAGTACTTGAAGTACTGCGGAAAGCATATCCGGTCTGTCGCTGAACTCCGTTTATCCAAATGTCAAATGTTTTAGTAATGAAATTCATATTTTTCAACTCAATTTGGTACCAGGTATTTGCAATAAATGGAAATTCATAATTCACCGGACCATTGTAAAATCGGATAACTCCATTGCTAAAGTAAATGAATGCAATACCAGCATTCGAGGATGTATTATTATCACCAATTACTAAGTAAGTATCGGCTCCTCCTCCCTGAGATTTTGCCCAATAGCTCAGGGATGTAGGTGTGCATGGCGCAAAATCAGCCATTATACCGGTTTGGTGAGCGCCAGTACCTGATTGAACGAGATGGAATGTTCCTTCAGGTGAACCGCTATTATTGAATGTACGGGAAAAAGGTCCAGACAATACAGTCCAATGAGACTGCAGAGTACCTGTTTCAAAATTGTCAGAAAAAAATATCTGTGCAAAGGAATTGTAGCTGAACAATAAAGCTGCAAAGACGAGGAATTTAAATAGTAAAGATTTCATATTAATGTTGGATTTGATTATTCATGTGAAGATTTTAGTTGAATTTCTTTCCAGGTTTGCTGGTCAATGAGAACGGGGGAATTACCATCCTCCATTTGCCTGAGAATGTAAGCTGCAGCTTTTTCCGCATCAGCTTTGGTGAAGTAAATTGCCGGGTTGTCTGATGCAGGTTCTATTGCTTCCTGTTCAAGTATTGTTTTTCCATCAACTTTAATTCGAAAGCCATAGTTGGCATCCGAATTAACATAAACAACTGCTTCAGGCTTTTTTTCGCTTTGCAGAACATAGCTGTAGGCGTTCAGCGAAAACATAAATACGAGTAACATCATCCATTTTGATTTCATAGTTTTTGAATTTAGGTGATTTAATAAGTTTTGAATGAATTGCATGAGATAAATTGTGCTAAATTTATTTTAAAGTCAATTGGTTCCATGAGACTGTCAGTAGATAGGGATGCCATCATTTCGAAAAGAGATCATTTGCCTTTGGGTCTGATTGTTTTGTATCATCTTTGGTACTTCTTTAGTAAATCGAATAATGAAATCCTAATTTTTCATCTATCTGATTATCAAATATTTAAAAATGCTATTTAGAATCATTTTGAATTTGCAAAAAACAACTATTAATCAAAGGCAAGCTGTTAAGTTTTAGTTAAAAAAAATCCAATTAAGAATTATTAAGGATTTGAGAATTGAAATACGGCTATGAATAATCACTTAAATACCCCGCCGATGAGAGAGTTTTCGCGATTTCAATGCTGAATTTCTATTTCGGAATTTTTTTAGAGTTTCAAAAAGCAAACCCGATTTTCGGTTTTACTCCCTGCCAAAAAGAACTGCGGCAAAAGTACTCCGGGGAGGTGGCGTGAGGGTAGGACTTTTCTTGCAATCTGTTGGACTTTTCTTCCAAATCGAAGTTTATGGTAAAAATGACAGCCGGAGTTTTGTCCCCGGCTGCTTTATTCTATGCGTTCGGCTTAGGCTCCGGCCTAAGCCGAATCTATTTCTACAGGCTCTGCCTGCCTGTCAGTGCTCTGCCTGAAAAAAAACTATCCGGGCGACAAAAAAATCATCAGATTGATCTTGCAGGCTGGAGCCTGCCTTAATAGTTCAGACGAGGCTCTGCCTCGTCTGAACATCAGACATTGGTTCGACTTAGGCCGGAGCCTAAACCGAATCTATTTCTGCAGGCTCTGCCTGCCAAAAACCTGTAGGTTTAAAAGTTCTACATCACCACCAACCGCTTCGTAACAATCTCCCCTCCAATTTCCAGCCTTATGATGTAAAGTCCGGGCTTGTAGCCGCTCACATCGATAAAAGTCTCGCTGCCGCTGAAACTGGATTGTCCGATCAACCTTCCTTCCATATCGCTGATCTGGTAGCTGACCTCGCTTTCGTTATCAGCGATGGAGAGGGTTACCTGGTCATCGGCTGGGTTGGGATAGAGATCGATCTGGAATTGTTCTTTGTCCATTTCAATCACATCTACTCCGGCAAAGTCGTCGCCTGACTTGAGGAAGTTCACCACCTCCACATTGTCGAACCATGCCATTGAAGTGCGTGTAGCCAGCACACTCTCGGTGAAGATACCGGCCTGGATGCAACTTCCCATGCTGATGGTTCCGCTGTAGCGCTGTTGCCAGGTGGTTCCGTTGTAGGAGGTGAACACCTTGAAGTTGTTTCCACTGCGCTGGATCTTCATCCAACGGATCAGCTGGGCTACCTGGCTCAGGTTGCGCATCGAACTTCCCGTAGATGTACGGTAACCAACAATCACATTCGGGTTGTATAACCTTGTTTTGAACAACACCGTCTTTGCATTGGGGGCATTGCTTTCGCGCATCATCACGCCGGCCCAGCCGCCGTTTTGCACTTCATCCAGACGGGCAATCACCGTTCCGTTGCCACACAGTTGTTGGTGAACAAAATGATAAACATCATTGGTTGTGGTGGATTTACCGGTGGCAGTGAGCATGAAAGTGCCGTCATCATCGCAGGGTGAATAGATGGCTGTTCCGTTGGCGCTGGCGTGGGTGTTGTTGTTTACCCA
>JACZJL010000012.1 GCA_014860585.1 Bacteroidales bacterium
GATTTTCATGTGATTTTCGCAGGATCATGCTTTCATCTTCTGCATAAATGGCCTGAGCACGTTTCTCGCGAATTGCAGGCGAGGTGGGTATTGGTTGACCACCACCTCCAAGGCATCCGCCCGGACATCCCATGACTTCAATGAAATGATACTCAGCCTGCCCTTTCTCTACTTTTTCCATCAGCTCTTTTGCATTTGCAAGGCCGTGAGCAACCGCAACTTTCAGATTTGCCCCTTCAAGGAAGGACCACTCCGGTTTCACATTGCTGATGGGAATAGTCGCTTCTTTCACCCCTTCCATTCCACGTACAGCTGTAATGTTCAGGTTCTTGAAGGGTACAGGCCTTCCGGTTACAATTTCATAGGCAGTGCGCAATGCCGCTTCCATTACCCCACCGGTGGCGCCAAAGATCACTGCAGCACCGGTTGATTCACCAAGGATACTGTCGTAGTGATCATCTTCCAGTTTCTCAAAATCAATCCCGGCTTGTCTGATCATCATGGCCAGTTCGCGGGTAGTGAGCACATAATCCACATCCTGATAGCCGCTGTCTCTCATTTCTGGACGGGCAGCTTCATATTTTTTGGCAGTACAAGGCATAATGGAGACCACGATCATATCCTGTGCCTTGATGTTAACTTTTTGGGCATAATAAGTTTTTGCCAGTGCACCAAACATCTGCTGCGGCGATTTACAGGTGGAAAGGTTATCGAGCATGTTGGGGAAAATGTGCTCCTGGAACTTGATCCAACCCGGAGAGCAGGAGGTCATCATAGGTAAAACGACTTTTTCATCTTTATCAACCAGCGCCTTTTTCAATCTTGTGAGCAACTCGGTACCCTCTTCGATGATCGTTAAGTCGGCAGTAAAATCGGTGTCAAGCACTTTGTTAAATCCAATTTTTCGCAAAGCTGATACGAGTTTGCCTGTAACCCTCAATCCGGGATCAAAACCCAGGCTTTCGGCAAGGGCTACACGGACTGCAGGGGCAGTTTGAACCACTACAAATTTGTTCGGATCATAGATGTGATCCCAAACCTCTTCTATGTAGTTTCGTTCGGTGAGTGCTCCCGTAGGGCAGCGGTTGATACATTGCCCGCAATTGGTGCAGACTACATCATGCATTGGTTTGTTGAGGAAAGAAGAAATTCGTTGATGTTCTCCCTTGTTAACCACGGCAAGTGCACTGACGGCTTGCAGGTCGGCACAGGTGCGTACACAACGCTGGCAGCGAATGCACTTACTGTTGTCTTTAACAATGGATGGGGAACTGATGTCCGGAATCTTATCTTTTTCTTTCACAAGGTTGAGGAACACATGATCGCCAACACGGTACTCGCTGGCGAGATTTTGCAACTCACAATGACCATTTTTGAAACACTTTGTACAATCAGCATTATGCTCCGAAAGTAAAAGCTCAATGATATGTTTGCGAGAAGTTCTTACTTTCTTGCTGTTGGTGATGATTTCCATTCCTTCGGAAACCGGTGTTGCACAAGCCGCCGATAATAGTCTTGCCCCTTTTACTTCCACCACGCAAACACGGCAATTGCCGGCGACGTGAAGGTCGGGGTGATCGCAAAGGGTCGGAATACGGATATTCACTTTTCGCGCTGCCTGCAATATGGTTGTTCCCTCTTCTACTTGGACAGGTATATTGTTAATCTTAAGATTTACATGATATTTGCTCATTGTATTTTCTTTTTGGTATTAATAAATAATTTCTTCTCTGAAGTTATCCACGATCGAATTGAATGGATTAGAAACCGACTGTCCCAGGCCGCATTTTGCCGCAATTTTCATGGTAGCAGTGAGTTTTTTCAGGTCGTCGAGATAGGCAGGTGGTTTTTCTCCTCTTTTTACTGCTTCTATACCTTTGAGCAATTGCTGGCAGCCGACCCTGCACGGAGTGCATTGTCCGCAGGATTCCTCGGTGAAAAACTCCAGATAATCGTGTAACACATTGTACATCGAGCGGGTGCTGTTGAAGATCATCATTGAACCGCCGGTAGGTATCCCCTCAAATCCGATGATCGTATCAGCGAATTTTTTACGTGGCACACAATTCCCCGATGCTCCACCTACCTGAACGGCCTTGGCGTCGCCATCAGCAAACTCATCAACGAACTGTCCCAACAACATCCCCAGCTCCAGTTCATAAATCCCGGGGATGGGTGTATCGCCCGAAACACTGAAAACCTTTGATCCCCTTGAGTCTTTTGTGCCAAGTTCCTTAAATTTTTCAGGCCCCAATTTTGAGATCATGGTGACATAAACCAGTGTTTCGACATTATTGATAACCGTCGGTTTATTGTTATATCCTGATACAGTGGGATATGGAGGTTTATTTCTTGGTTCTCCACGGTATCCTTCCATGGATTCGAACAAGGCACTCTCTTCACCGCAAACGTAAGCGCCGCTACCAGAACGAAGATAAATTTTGAAATCCATTCCACGCTCTTCGATCGCACGGTTGAATTCATCAATCTTGTGTTGTAGCTTCTTCAATAAAAAATTATATTCACCCCTTAGATAAATGTAGCCTTCTTTAGCGCCTATCGCATGACTGCAGATAGCCATACCAACAAGCACCTTCTCGGGAACCGTGTCGAGAATCTCCCTGTCCTTGAACGTTCCTGGTTCTCCTTCATCGGCATTGCATATCACGTACTTCACGTCATTGTCTTCATTTCGGGTGAATTTCCATTTCAAACCGGTGAGAAACCCTGCGCCACCACGTCCCTTTAACCCTGAATCAATCAGGTCGAGAATAATCTCATCACCCGGACGCGACAATTCATTTTCAAGAATGGCCATTGGGTTGTAATCATCACCATTTTCAAAAATTATATCAACTTTCTTTAGTACTTTTTCCATAACGGATATTCTATTTTTTGGTTAATTGTTTGAAATTTAATGTCTTGAATATTCTTCAATGATTTCAATGGCTTTTTGAGGGGTGAGTTCCGGATAAACTTCATCGTTGACAAGCATTACCGGTCCTTTATGACACCAACCCAGGCAATTGGCCGTAAGCAAAGTAAATTTCCTGTCATGGGTTGTTTCACCTGCCTTGACTTTTAACATGTTTTCCAGTGCCAATAACACTTCGTCTTTTCCTTTCATGTGACATGTAATTGTTTTGCATACCCTGATGATATTTTTCCCACGTGGAATGGTGTCAAGAAAAGTATAGAATGACGCTGTACCATAAACGTCCGCGGCAGAGAGGTCAAACTCGCGTGCCACTGCGATCAGGGCATCTTCTGAAAGAAACCTTTCCTCCTTTACCACACCTTGCAGCACAGCCATCAAACTGTTGCGCTTTTTACCGTGCTGATGAACCAAATCCTTTACTAATAAATCGGTATTTGTCATTTTCTCAAAATTTGATTAATTAATATTTTGATTGATAATAGATTATAATTTTTGTTTGTTAACATGTTAACAGAAGCTGCAAAAATATAATTCTTTTTCAATCCATTAACAAGTTGATTCCAATTATTTTGAATTTTCAAGAAATTTATAATCAGTTTAAATTGTGATAGTTAAACCATAAGCATACTTTTAGTGTATCGTGCCAGACTAAATGATGAATTGTATAAAGAGTAACTGAGAATTATTCGGCTATTGCCGAAAGAAACATATTTCCACCGGTTGACTAACAGCGCTATTAAAGGCGGAAAAATTTATATTCGGTCATGTACATGGACAATTTGGACTGATGCACTCTACTAATTGGAATTTTAAGCTCGTTAAGATGAGAATGAGCTAAAATGCTTTGGATAGCACTGAATGGTAAGGTGAGGAAGGAGGAAAATGGGTTGAGATGTAAAATTAGTTTTGCATCCAATGCATTTATTTCACCAGCTCAAATTGTTTTTGAGTGATTAGTTGGTTGGCCAGGTAAAGCTGTGCTGAGTAAAACCCCGGCTCTCTTTTATCAGGTGAAATGGAAATAGAACTTTGGAGCGTGGCTATGGAATCGGCAGGCACAAAATCAAACCTTTTCTTGAAAAATGCCTGTCCTTTAGGATCAATCCATTCAATCCTGAACTTCAGTTCTTCGTCATCATCCATGGGCAGGTTCTCAAGGTTGGCCAAAACCTGCAGTTTCCCCTTCTTTTTAATTTTGAAAACGGAATCAATATCAACCGGTTCTCCTGTTTCCTTATCAACCCGTTTGCACAAAGTCAACGTTGCAGTCACGTCATCCTCAGAAGGATCTGACATTGTTACCAGGGTAAATTTCTTTTCAGCAATCAACTCCCTGAAATAATAAAGCTTCAACTGGTAATCGCCTGGTTGTCTAACCTCTGGAGCGATGGAAATTGAACTGCTGATAGTTGAAGTCGAATCGCCTGGTGAGAGCGTTACAGGTTTTAAAAACAGTGATTTTCCGTCGGGTTTTATCCAGTCGAAATGGAACATCAAAGCGCGATTACCATGGGTGAAAGCATTCTCCAGGTCAATCACTGCACGGAGGTTTTCCTTCTCCTTAATTTTGAACACCGTCCCTGCTCCCACCGGTTTCCCTGTTTTCTTGCTTATTTTCCTGCAAAGGGTGATCGTTGCTGAAATGTCATCCGGGCTTTTAGGAGGATAGATGATTGTTTGATCTTCATCTGCAAAAGGTACGCTGCTTCTGCTTGAACACCCCGAAATTGCTACCAGGGTAACAAAAAGACCAATTAAAAAAATCGCTGAATAAACTGATTTTTTCATTTTCCCCGGTTTTAGATCATTTGGATGATAAAATTATTACTCCGTCGCTTGACACCATAAAACCACTTGCAAAGCGGAAGCATGATCAGCAGCATGATTGCCAGGCCGATCAGTGCAGTAGTCACCCCACCTTCACGGTAAATCGATGGAAAAATTCGTGTGAATACCCCAAGAATTGCAAGGTGGATACCATAGAAAAACATGGGCACTTTACCCGGGATGCTGAATATTTTAAGGAGGTTTGGAGCTACTTTCCCGATTGCAATAAAAATGGTTACTCCCAGCACTACCAAAGCAAAGAACCATAGGTTCATAAAAAGGCTTGGCGGATATTTCTGATCAATCAAAAAGGAGTAGGAAAAAAAATCGGAGAATGGTTCAATGTTTCCAAACCCGCGCTGCATCCTGATAAATATGGCAAGAGCAAACGATGCTGATGCGATACCCAGTCCCATCGCAATTCTCCTTCCATCGGTTTTCCAGAGTTTCAGCCAGCCATTAGCCATCACGGAACCCAGCAAAGCAAGGGCAAACCAGGGCAGAACAGGGTATTTATTGAAATCGCCTGAAACCACAAATGTTTGCATGAGAGTATTTTCCCAAACTACTTCTGTGTTGTAGGAAATCCCGAGTAAAAACGGATGAGTCAACAATGCAGCAAGTCCTATCATCAGCCTGACATACCACGGTGTATTGATGACAAGCGTAAGTAAGATCATCGAAATTCCAATGCTTGCAATAATTCCGAGGTGCCAGGGCAAAAATCTTTCGAAGCCACCCCAGGAGGAATTGACCCAGGTCATTTGGATCAAAACCAAAAACAGCCCACGCTGTAAAAAGTGCCATCTCGCCGACCAATCCGATGAACCCTTGGCTCTTCGCTGATTATACGACCACCAGACCATAGCCCCGGCCATCATCAGGAAGCCGGGAGCACAGAGGTAACCTGCATAACGAAGCAAAAATTGCGGCAATGAAGGGAACAACGGGTCAAAAGGATCGAGAGACTTCCAGATAGCATTAAAATAATAAGAGGTGTGACCAAGTAACATGAGTACCCCAATAAATCCACGGAACCGGTCAATGAAATCAAAACGCTGCTTTTCTGTGGGTTTGTTGCTCAAAGTATTATGAATTAACTTGTTTTACAGGCACTTGATACACTTTTTTTAAAATTACCTCATTTCATGGTGATCTACCTATTTCCCAACCGGCATTTCAGATGTTATGACAAGCAGTCCTTCCTCCTCATCAGCAATGTAAACATCATACCATTGGTCTCGCTTATGGAC
Organism: Bacteroidales bacterium; assembly: GCA_014860585.1. Classification (NCBI taxonomy): domain Bacteria; kingdom Pseudomonadati; phylum Bacteroidota; class Bacteroidia; order Bacteroidales; species Bacteroidales bacterium. The sequence goes on from JACZJL010000012.1 coordinate 6,019, forward strand.
ATCCAAACCGTAAGCACCCTCAGAGTCAACTTTACCAATTAGTTTTGGCATGGTGACATCAGCCACGTCTATAACCTGAAGCCCACCCTTACGTGCAGCGAGGAATATTTTCTGATCTTTGTAAACTAATGCTTTAGCATACCCACTATGATAGAAACTTCCAACAATATGAATGTTAGTTGTGTCAGAAAAATCAACAATTTGCAATCCAGAATTTCCGCAGGCTAAAAAGGCAATCGAACCAACATCTGACACAGCAACAGCTTCAGCATTTCCGGGTGTGTCGCACCAGCCAACAAGCGGGTACAAACCACCGCCGATGTCGGAGATATCAATAACAGATAATCCCATTTCGCCGCATGCAACCAGCAGATAGGCGCTGTCGGCAGTGTTGGCTGATCCATAGCTATAGCCAATAGTAGTCACACGACCAAGATTGTCGGGTTGTGTTGGAAAGCTGATATCCGAAATCTGAACGCCTAATTCACTTGTTGCCGTTAACAAAAAATCTCCCATAATATGCAGCCCTCTGGCAGGTTTTGTTCCGTAGTTCGAGAAGGAAACTGACGGGAAATAGGGATTGCTGATATCGAGTACGGTAACTCCAAAGGAGCCGGCAGCAAGATAAACAGCGCTGTCTTTCATAGCAATCCTGGTGGAATAACCCCGCACATTGTCGGTTGTGATGGACACAGTTTGAGGACTGTTCGGATTGGCATAGTTTACAATCATCAATCCACCCTCGCCCTGTGCGATAAAAATCAGTGTGTCTTTTTTAATCACATCCTGTGCTGTGCCGGGTGTGGTAAATTTACTTACAATGGAATATCCGCCTGAGATATCAGGAGAAATGATTGATTCAGGGTCGTGTGGTTTTCCGCAACTCATGAACCACAATGAACTGATCACTAAAAGTGCAACTAATTTATTCATTTTCATGTTGTTAATTATTGTCTGTGATTATTATAATTTAATGCTGTATCTGGCTTCCAATCCTACCTGGTTTTGCCTGTAATCTTTCTCATCCGAAATGTACCAGTCGTTTAACCGGGAACTGGAACCGGAGTCTCTGTAGTACCAGTTGTAAAATGCTGATAGTGACCATTTCTTGTTCAATTCGATATCATATGTAAAATAAAAGCGGAGGTTATCATCAACCCTGCCTGCATGCAAAGGGTCTACCTCCACATATTGCTCCGTAAGGTAGTATCTCTTATAGATTACACACTCACCTTTAATGCTGTGGTTTAGTTTTTTTATGCGAGGTAACGTCCAGATTAAGCCGCCGGTAAATCCATCTTCATCAAAGGAAGCATCCGGGTCATCTGAATGATATTTACTCTCATCGGGCTGATCATAACCTTTAGCGTCGGAATGGGTAAACTGATACATCAGCTCAAGTCTGAGTTTCTTGTGCAAAGGCTGAAATAACTTGATGCGATAAAGGGTATTATCGCTGTCATACTCAGTGTAGTGCTCGTTATGATAATAAGTCTGGTAATTAAAGGTGAACATCACCCTTGAATTTTTGAAGAACGTGTTCTGAACATAGAAGCCGTATGTATCCTTCGAAAATGAATAGGGTTGGAAAGTTATGGGAGTGTAGCCGTAGACATCCACCCAGTCGTCGTCGCGAAAATGGCGAATGTAAAAGGTAGGAATGTAACTATAGAACACTTTGATGCTGGCACGTTTGGCAAAATTTTGCCGGAACCCCAAATTGAAATTACTCCAGTTGTTGATATCATTAATTAAATAAAGATTGTAAGTAAATCCGCCATCCACAGTCGATAGCTTTTTCCCAAAAATCCGGAATGGTTTTGCAAAGGTAATGGACGGAGAAACAACTACATCATCATAGGTATCAACATGAAACCTTCCTTCATCCATACCATTCATAAAGCGATTAAGGTATTTTTCGGAATACTTCAGAATGTTGTCATCATACATGGTACCTATCCCGAAGTCCACATCGAGGCCTAAGCCTTTGCTCTTTTTCTCCTGGGAAATCTTTTTTGTAGTGGTTTGCTTTTTCTTTTGGGTTGCAGTCTGCGCAAAAAGTTCACCAGCCTGGAAGCCCAAAAGCAGGATAATTAAAACAATCCAGGGCTTACACCGGAAGTGCGCTATATTAGGTTTTTCATTGTTCATCTTTAAACGTATTAGTTAAATATCAAGCATGAAAACTGCTATTTACCAAGTTTTACATCTTTTTTTGGAATCAGCATTCGGCCCAGCACGGTATTTTTATCTTCATCGAGGGGGTATATTTCATAAACATGTTTACCTTTTGGTACTTCGATTACAAATTCACAAGGTTTACCAGGAATCAGTTTAGAATTGTCCCTGTAAACTGCCTCTTCCGAATGTGTGCTGCTCAGTTGGTAAGTATTCAGAATGGCATCATTGTCCCTGACCTGCAGGCGGTAATGGATTCTGCCTTTCATATTGAAGTGATTTTCGATACGTGTGAGTACACGCAACTCTGTGGGACCGGTGATTTCGACTTTCAGCGGTTTTTGCTTCGAGAAACGATAATATTTCACATTGGTTTCTTTCGAAATCAGCTCAACAGGCTCAGAAGGCGCATTGGGTGAATAGGAAATCCATTCCAGTTTTTGACCTTTGGTTGGGGTAAAGAGGTAACGGGCTTCCACATGGACAGATGCATCCGACAAGAAGAACTCGATTGTGTGGGAACCTCTGCCAAGTGCAATCTCGATTTCTTTACCCTGCGCAGGGACTCCGGAAATATCGCCAGCATAGGAAGCAGCTTCAGCACGAGTAGCGCCGGATATTTTCGAATATTGAGGTATGCCTCCGTTAACAACATACCTGATCTGGTAGGTTGCCTTACTTTCTTTCGTTGGCGACAGTCTGGCCCTGGTTATTATCCGCAGCTTCCCGGGTCCATTCACACTGATCACCGAAGCCTTTTCACTGCTCAGCGAGTAATAATAACTTGTTTTTCCCGAAACCAGAATTGTTACCCTGTTTTTATAATTAGCAGGTTTAATTAGTGTAGATTTTCCGGTGGTCTGAGCCATGGTTCCTGTAAGCCCGATCAACAGAATTAATAATAGTGAGATCGATTTTTTCATTTGCCTGTTTTTTTGGATGATTTTTTATGGATCATTTGATTAAAGATCATACTGACTATCGTCAGATGGCGATTTATCAATGGGATTTATTGTACTCACAATCTCAGTGCCCAGCTGATGCTGCTTCATTTCGCTGATATAAACCAGTATGATTACAATAACCAGAATAGCAGTAGCAATGGCAGTGGTTGTGATATCGTACTTTCGTTGAGTAAAAATTCCACCGTCGCCAGGTTCGGGCAGGGGAACAGGGCTTTCCGGAAGTCCATAATCAGTAAGCAACTTACTAATATTCAACAGGTGGATGATGGGGATTTTTTTTCTTCCCATTTCAATAATCACCCCCTGAGCAGGAAAGTTGCGCATCGGAAGATATTCTGTCAGACCTGCAGGAATCAATTTCCCATTCACCGGGCTACCCAAACTGGCAATTCCACCGCCAACATTGATGAATGCTTTAATGGGTTGTCCACCTGCTTGTTGTTCATAGATTTCAAGTCTTTTGGAAATACTTCCTTCGATATGATTTTCATAAATCAACTCCACATTGTTTCGCCCGATGGCATTTTTGATCAGATCACGTCCTTCGGGACTTAACCCCCTCCCAATATCCGATCCACCACCAATTGAGGCTGCAACAGACCTGGAATGAAAAATACCGGATTCGTAAAGCACAGTTTCCATGTCAAGCCAGGTGAAGTAGGGGTCATTTGCTCCAAAATTGGAAGAGCCAACAGATGTTATAATGACAGGATTCATCCGAAGCGCCTCAAGCGCTGCCATCACAGCAATATTCAGCCCGGGGAAAGAACCGGTGAAGGCTACTGCTACGTGATCATTCTGGCGCAAATCGGCATCTTTGAGGAACTGCACAACAAGCGCTGCAAAGTTAGGATTTGTGGAGGAGAGTTTTGCCTCGATTTCTCCCCGGTCAGTAGTAATTAGCGTAAATTCCTGGCCAATTAAAGCAGTTTGATTGGGATCGTTCACCACATCAATAAAAACCCCTTTTTCGAGCCTAAAATTCTTCAATTGATTCGCAGCCGCCTGGCAAAGTTGGGCTGCTTCAAGTTTTTGGTCATAGTAATCCTGCTTCTGATCAATTTTCCCATTTTCAACAGCAATCAGTGCCAGTAAAGCCAGCAGAAAGAGAAGCCCTAAAACTAAACTTGATTTTGCCCTGAATTTCATTATTTCGTTTTTGTTAAAATTACGGCAACAATGCACCGGCGAAAAACAATATTAAAATTAACCTCACCAACACAGAAGAAACAAAAAGCACGCTTATGGTTTTAAAAATTCCCTGCTTGGCAAACCAGTGTGCAATCAAGCCCGGAATTACCCAGCCTACTGCCTGAAGCTCAAGCGTTGTACTGGCAATATTCAGGGTTAGGAAATAACGAGAAAAATTAGCCAGCAGACAACCAATCAAAAGACTCAGCACCATTTGGCGACGACCATAAAGGAACGTGTAATTACTTAATACTTTGATGATCAAAAAAGTTACCAGGCTCACTCCCAAAATCCCCAGCAAACGATCAGGATGTGAGAGCTGCAGCGCTATGTAGCCTGGAACAACGATGCCACCAGCTGCCAGTCCGAAAACTTCGTAGGAGAGCAAACTCAAAATTAAACCTAAAGTTATGGCTAATTCAATCATTTTTTAATTGCTTCGATGTTTAAAATACTCGACGGTTTCGGCGCCCATTCCTCCCATATTGCCAATGGCAACAATGGATGAGACGTTTTCTGTTAAGGACAAAATGGCTTCAAAAACATTCTCAGGTGTTGTCCAACCGATACTTATCACCTTTTTCTTTTCGACACCATAACTGACTGCCAAAGGTTCCACCACCTCCACCGACTGACCGATAAGCATAAGATAATCCACCTCATTCTTAATTTTTTTACCTACCATTTCGGCCAGTTGCTGTGCCCTGTAAAGTCTGTCCTGACGTGTATTGAGCAATATGATCCGTTTCCCTTCGTAACCAATCTCATCCCGAATTTTCTTCCAAACCAACAAGGTAGAATCCGGATCGTTGGCAGCAAAAGCATTGTAAAAAACCATCTCTTTCTGAAATGCTTTCACCCTGTGTCGGGTTAACACACCGGCATCAGGAATGGCTTCATACATCCCATTCAAGGCGGTTTGCCTGTCGATTCCAAGATGCTGGCAAATAGCCAGGGCGAGGGCAACATTTTCACGATGCTCGATGTAGCTGAAGCCCTTCATTTCGTCGAAGGTAACAGATTGAGCATGTACGAAACGGGTAACTGTATTTCGCCTTTCAGCCATTTTTTTAAGCTTTTCAGGAATTACATTTTCGGTCGAAAACAGTAGTTCATTTTTTGGAATCGTTCGTCCAAGGGTTTCAGCAATTTCGCTGAGCGTATGACCCATAACATCTGTATGGTCTATCCTGATGTTGGTCATCACTGCAATATTGGAATGTATCATTTTATGCTCCGTAATGGTCTGGTACTGCGGCTGCAGTGCCATACATTCCATGACTAAAGCCTGCACCTTGCGCTCTGCAGCAAATCGAACAATGGCCAACTGTTCGATGATATTGGCTGATGCTTTCCTGTGGATGTAGGTTTCAGTACCATCTTCAATGATAAGTCGGGGAAAAGTGCCCGTTACTTTGGTAATATTAGTTATTCCTCCTGATCGTAAGCCGGCCCCGATGAGTCGCGTAACGCTTGACTTTCCTCGTGTGCCGTTTATATGGATACGGATAGGAATGGAATAAATCCGCTTCTGATGCAGGTAATACTCAACAATACCAGCAATGGTAGCGATAACTATTAACCCAAGTAGAACGTAGAAAGTGTACATCCGAAACCAAAGTTAAAGATTACTTGAGCATCAATAACTTTATGGCTTCGATGGTATTTTCGGTTTGCAGGCGGCAGAAATACACCCCGGGAACAACACGATAACCGGCATCATTTGTTCCGTTCCATTCCACAGTAAAGTCACCGGCAGTTTGTATTTCCTTTACAAGCGTCCTGACCAGATCTCCCCTGATGTTGTAAACTTCAAGGTTTACTAAGCCGGCTTCTGACAATGTATAACTTATGTCTGTCTTGTCGCTGAAGGGATTGGGAAGATTTTGCCTGAGACTTGAATTCAGATTATCGCTCAATTCCTGGTCATCTACTGACACTACCATAGATTCAAACGGAGGTTCAGTAGTGAATTTAACTGCGTAATAATTATCCAGGTTTGTTGCGGTTTGAGCATAACTGGCATCGAAAACATATGTCAGTCCAATGTTTTGGGTATGATTTTCGATACCAACAGTAGCTGTTTCGGGCTGATGCAAAAATTTATACTGCATAATTATTTCACCATCTCCAGTTGCAGTGACATAGTAATTGGGGTCATTTAATACTACCTGGAAGACCTCTCTTACCGGTTCGGTTACAAAATTATTATGCGAAATGCTATCCCATTCCACAATGAAACGATGATTGGCGGCATCATGGTGATAGTACATTTTGCCCATGAAAAATTCATCATCGTAAAGGTCATCCCAAAAAACAGCAACCATATTATTCACATTATCGTTATTGGGAAGAGCTGTATTGACCGGTGCGGTTTGTGTTCCGCTGCCGAATGCAATCCATCCGTCAGTACTGATTCGAACCTGGGAATAATCAATACCATAATATCTGAAAGTAAAAGGCAGGTTTACAGTTTGTGTGTAATCGCTTAAACTGGGTAATCCAACCTGGGTGCCGACATCCACCAATTCGAGCCACTCGTACTCGGGTGTTTGATCGTAAAAAGTATCATCGCTGGAATAAGCGTAATAACCGTAGGCATCCGGTCCAGTGTAATCTTGTGGTATAGGGAGGGCTACAGGCATGATGAGGTCGAAAGTGGTTTCGTATGGATAGAGACCATTTTGTGTGGACAATTTCAATTCAAAGTCTGCCATATGTCCGGCAGGACAATTTGCTGCTACACTCACCCCAAAGTGATTGATATAATTTGTTGCATTTCCATTAATGGCCATGTTTCCGAAAGATCCTATTCCGTCAACGATCGTTATGTACGGGTCGCTGCTGGTTAAGAGTCCCATTACGTCGGGTGCGGTATCTTCGCCAATATTTGATACCGAAACCACAACTACTGCAGTTTCGCCTGGATCCAATCTGTAGTTGTTGTTGGCAGTACCACCATCGAACACCACAAAATTATTATAGGAAAGCATGCATCCTTTTACCTCAACATTGTAGATATAGTCCCAGGTGTTATTTGTACTGACCACATGTAACTGCAGTGGAACGATATGACCAATCGGGCAATCTTCGCTTACAAAAAACTGAAAGGGTGATCCTGTAACCTGCGCACCGGGCGCCAAATTTCCGAAAGACACAGGGCTTACGGTAATGATCTGAACCATTGGGTCAGAAGTTAACAGAGTGGCCTGAACGCTGTTGGCCATTGTGCTTCCCCAGTTCTTGAGGGTATAAGTAATGCTGCAGGTTTCATTGGGATTGACAAGCCCGTCGTTGTTGCCATCCAAATCGTCAACTACAGGTGAACCTTCAGGTTCAATTAACTCATCAGGCTGAGTAACCTGCATTGTGCCCTGGAACGGGATCACTCTTCCACCACGGACTGTAACCGTGAGGTTTTCTTCAACAAGTGGCATTAACTCAATGGTAACTTTTCCGGTTCCATCGGTAAATCGGGAAGCAAAGATTTCATCTCCGGTGATGGTGACCTGAGCATTGGATACAGGAAATCCGGTTCCTGCAAAATTAACCTGAAATTCGATGAAATTGTTTCCTACAGGAATAACAGCCGGATAGTCAACAGTTACCTGCTGCGGAACATCTTTCCAGATGTGAATGCTTGGGTCGCCTAAAACACAGAAAACCTTGTAATGATATTCGACATAATACTCATTACCAAAAACATTGTACATATATAACTTACCACGAGTCAATGCCTGTCCGGGAGTATCCATTCCTTCCTGGAACATGCCGACATAAATCCCTTTGTCAATCCGGTTATTGTAGGTCGTGTGCGTATTGGATGTTGGACCAACAAACGCAACACCACCTCTTGGACTGGTCAAAGATCCCAACTGGACCCATTCTTCACCAAAGCAATTGCCACCTGAAGCATCAAACATGGCGACACCACATCCGATGCTGGTCACAAAGGTGAACTTCTGTCCGTTACTCAGGCTTGAAACATCGTCGGTATGGAAATCATAGCAGTTGGCATACCATCCGTAATACCACCCTTCACCGCGGTAATTCAGATAACTGCGACCTTCGTTAATGGCACTTTTAATGTCGTTAATATTATAGGTGCAATTGTAACTCCAATATCCATCGCTCATCATCGTATCCACCGACGTAAAGCCATAATCAAGCATCTGAGCGGCTGCAAAGCGCTTGGTTTCTACCTGCGATTCATATTCATTATTTGAGCAACAGGTCCCTTTTCTAAACCAACTTGGATCCTGAGTATAAGGTTGCTTCTCGTAAAGCATGAATTTGTTAATCATCACCTGCATGCGATAATCTTCCTGGTTGGTAAACCTGCCGATCATCATTTCAGGGAAATAGTCGTTACCATCCACTGTGACGAAATACTCCTCCCATGCAAAAGTGTAACCGGGATAAGAGACCGTCTTTTTCGGGAAAACACCATTATCGCCAACGATTAAAACATAGGTTGGAGGATTCTCCCAGGTAGAATAAGCATCGGCAATATGATTTTTAACAATATCGGGGTTATTGCCGTTGGCTCCGATGTCACTGAATTTGGTGACATGAACATCAGTTCCGCTTTCACGCTTCCAGTCGGCATAAATCTGAAAACTAGCCGTAAAGATATCCGGCATAATACACAACATGACTTCGCGACCATCCTCGCGGCCATTGTAATGCCGCTGCAAGACTTCATCATAGTTAAAAATGAAATTGCGGTAAAGTTGAGCAAATGAAGGTGAAATGGCTTTTTTGGATGTTGTTTTTGGATTTATCACCTCTCCACCATCATAATTAACCCTAACTGTGATTGAAGAATAGACCTGCAATTCCGATTTTCCGGGTAAATAACGTAAAGGATAAATAGCAAGCCGTGAAATCCTGAAATCGCGAAAAACTGAAGCAGCATCCATACTTGCAACTTCACTCGGATAAGCTTCGTCTGACCTGTAAGCATCAGAATTTTCAAGATAAGGAGGTTCGTCATCACCTTCCCACCAACTTGGGCGTGCCGGGGGTAATACAATATTATTATAGGTATATAAAGTACCTGTTTCGAGTATATCGATGGTGACTCCTGCCTGGTCGGGGATCGCCAGAACCTTTGCAATGTAAGGTATTTCAGGGCTGCCTGGCACAGTCGTGTAACTTTCACCCATCAAATCAACCTGCTGATAAGTCTTATCCCTGGTTACCAGTGTTTTTAAATTAAAACCTGAAAGCTCGATTTTGACAACAGTGCTGCTTCCGTCGTCACTTATCAATGTTACTTTTGGCAATGTTTCATTGGTCTTGTTATTGCCCAGCGGCACCCATTCGGCCATCATTTTAAGCGGAACCAAAGCTACGATCAGCAGTACGAGTAAAAGTTTTCTTTCCATCACAGCGAAGTTTAAATTTGTTAGTAAATAATATGCAAATGAACGATAAATAATTGAACCCCTCTTTAAGAATTAAATCAATGTCGGTATTCAGACAACCCAGGCTTTTGCAAGTTGCCCGATCCAAACAAAAAAGTTGATCACTTTTTCGTCAAAAAAAAAGATACATTTGCATTCCATACATTCAATCCTATGAAAATGCTGCCAAAGATCATCGTATTGCTTTTTTGTCAACTCTTTTTATCAGTCATATTAATCGGTCAACCCATCAGGGTAATGACTTTTAACATCAGATTCGACAACCCAAATGATGGGAAAAATATCTGGGAAAACAGAAAAACTGAAGTTCTCGAATTGATAAAATATTATCATCCCGGTTTTTTTGGGCTTCAGGAAGCAATGAATAATCAGCTGGAATTCATCAATGACGGACTAAAAGATTATGCATTCATTGGCGTCGGAAGAGAGGACGGTAAACAGAAGGGTGAATATACTCCCATATTTTTTGACTCAACTTCATTTCAGTTGATCAGTCATCATACCTTTTGGCTTTCCGAAACGGCTGATGAGGTTTCTGTCGGTTGGGATGCTGCATTGGAAAGGATTTGCACCTACGGACTATTCATGGATAAGGAAACCGGAGATTCAATCCATGTTTTCAACACCCATTTCGACCATATGGGAAAGGTCGCTCGACTGATGTCAGCAAAACTGATAGAACAAAAGATCGACGGGGTTGCTTCAGGGAGTTCTTTTATCATCTTGATGGGAGACCTCAACTGTACTCCTGAAAGTGAGCCCTTTCAAGTATTACAGGAGGAATTGGATTACGGTGCTGAGATTTCCCTCAAAGGGCTTTATGGCCCAGATGGCACATTTAACGGTTATGTCGAAGACCTGGTAATGACCGAAAGGATTGACCATATTTTTACCCGGAATTTCAAAGTAAACAGCTACCGTCATATCGATGACAGGATGAAAAACAACGGTTACCTCTCCGATCACCTTCCGGTAATTGCTGAAATTGAGGTTAAATAGTTGAGGTTTTGTAATTTTCAACAAATCATTATGCTGAAAAAATCCAGACTTGATGCTAAATCCTAAACAATCAACATCAGGATAGACAACATTTTAGACATTCTTTTACAACATAATTTTGTCACTTTTAAAATTCAGGAAATGATCACAGAACAAGAAGTATTGGCTGCTCAAAAAAAATGGGCCGAAGGTGTTGTTGCTATTGGCCGTGCTTATCATGAGCATGGAGATTTTAAATCAGCAGCGCTTAACCACCTTGAACAATCCTATGGTTATGAATTGGGACCTGTTTTATTTAAACCGACAATGGCGCATGAACAGCCGTTTCGCACTGACCTTGAAGGCGCTCTTTCCTATTTTATCGGAGGGAACCCAATGTATGCCGAAGATCATGGTTTCGCGCTGAAGAACTGGAAAAAAGTCAGATGGGAAAATGCCGGGATAAAAATCTTTGAAAATATCGCATTGGCAATGGGTAACTATTATTTTACCCCTTCGGTTGGGGGTGAAGAAGTGAAGGTAGAGTATTCTTTTGCCTATTTAAAAAATGAACAGGGAAACCTTCGGATTATCCTGCACGACTCACACTTTCCTTTCAAAACGGGATAAATCATCATTTTTCACAAGAGATCTTTAGCTGATCAACTTTTCGAGGCTGAAAGATCAATAAAAAAAGGGTAAGCTACCTGCATCGCACCGCTACAACCGCCTACCCTTGCTGTCTTCCGACCCTGGGGGAATTCAGCAGGAGCTGGTCGTACAGGACTTACCCGCTGCAAAAATACTATTTTAAGTCTGCATAGGAACATTTTTTACTTTTTTTAGCTGATTTCTCGTTTTCGTGTGTACTTTTGCTCTCGTTAAACTTAAAATTTACCATCATGGAAGAAAACAAACCTTCAAACGTAAAAGTGGCCATCAATCATGGCCTGCTGCTCGGAGTGGCATTAATCCTGTTCTCACTGTTATTGTATGTCATTGGCATACCAATGGATAGCAAATTTCAATGGCTTGGCTACCTGGTAATGGTTGTCGGGGTAGTTTTGGGCATCAAACAATGGCGCGACAAATACAATGACGGATTTTTAACTTATGGGCAGGCATTTTCGAATGGTTTCCTAACGATTCTTTTTGCAGGTATTTTAACCTCAATCTGGTCATTGCTATTTTTCAGCGTGATAGCTCCAGGTGAAATTGATAAAATGATTGAAATTGCCGAGGAAAAAATGTATGAATCGCAGCCCAACTTAACTGATGAGCAGATAGAGATGGCATTAAGTTACAGTAAGATGTTCATGAGCCCGGTATGGTTGGCTGTTTGGGGCTTTATCGGTAATTTGGTTGGCGGAGCAATAATCAGTGCTGTCGTGGCCATTTTTATGAAAAAGGAAAAACCAATTTTCGAGGAATAGAAACTTTTCCGGATGAATTTATCACTTGTCATACCGCTTTACAACGAAGAAGAATCGCTTCCAGAGCTTGCCGCATGGATTGATCGTGTGGTAAAAAAGGAAGGACTAAGCTACGAAATCATATTTGTGGACGATGGCAGCAACGACCGGTCATGGCAGGTAATTGAGGAATTAAGCACCCAACATCCAAGTGTAAAGGGAATCAAGTTCAGGCGTAATTATGGCAAATCCGCAGCACTTAACAGGGGGTTCCTGATGGCTATGGGTGACGTTGTAATTACCATGGATGCCGATCTTCAGGACAGCCCCGACGAAATCCCTGAACTTTTCCGGCTTATAAATAAGGATGGTTTTGACCTGGTTTCGGGTTGGAAAAAAAAGCGGCACGATCCCATCGGCAAGCGATGGCCATCTAAGTTTTTCAACTGGACGGTGCGGAGAATTTCAAAGCTGAACCTGCACGATTTCAATTGCGGGCTGAAGGCTTATAAGCGTGAGGTCATAAAAACCATCGAACTCTACGGAGAAATGCACCGCTATGTTCCGGTAATCGCCAAATGGGCAGGATTCAGAAACATCACCGAAAAGGTGGTAAACCACAGCCCCCGCAAGTATGGTAGTTCCAAGTTCGGGGCCGAGCGCATGATCAAAGGATTCCTCGATCTGATCACCCTGACTTTTGTCGAGCGATTTGGCAAACGACCAATGCACTTCTTCGGTGTGATCGGTACATTGCTCTTTGTGATCGGCTTTATCATTGCCGGTTACCTGGTTTTCGCCAAGTTTTTATGGCAAGGTTACCGGATGACAGAACGCCCCCTTTTCTATTTCGGGCTGCTGGCCATGATCATGGGAATGCAGGTATTTTCAGCAGGATTTGTTGCCGAAATGGTGTCACGCAATTCGGGCAGACGAAATGAGTACCTGATCGAAAAAACCACTGGCTTATTGCAAAATCCTGAAGATGCCTGACAAGCAGCAATCTAAAAGCGTTGTGATCGTAGGCTCCGCTTATCCGCTAAGAGGTGGATTGGCAGCCTACAATGAACGATTGGCAGCAACTTTCCAGGATCAAAGCAATAAAGTTAAGATCATCACCTTTTCACTGCAATACCCTAACTTCCTTTTTCCCGGAAAAACACAGTACTCTGAAGATCCTGCACCAGTGGGCCTCGATATTGAAGTGGCCTTAAATTCGGTCAGCCCGGTCAATTGGTGCAAAGTTGGGAAAAAGATCAGCCGGACGAAACCCGACCTGCTAATCATCAAATACTGGATTCCCTTTATGGCGCCCTGCCTTGGAACCATTGCACGGATTGTTCGTAAAAACAGGAAAACACGGGTTGTTTCCATCCTTGATAATATTATTCCTCACGAAAAACGTCCCGGCGATAAACTTTTATCGGGTTATTTTGCCCGATCTGTTGATGGGTTTGTTGCCATGTCGAAACAAGTGATGAATGATCTGGATTTGTTTGACAAAACAAAACCCCGCGTATTTTGTCCGCATCCGCTATACGATCATTTCGGAAATTTACAGCATAAAAAAGACGCTTTGCTGAAACTTGGACATGATCCTGCCTTTAACTACCTGCTATTTTTTGGGTTTATACGCGACTACAAAGGGCTTGATCTTTTACTCGACGCCATGGCAGATGACCGCATCAAGACCATGAACCTTAAATTGATGGTGGCCGGCGAATTTTATACTGATTCAAAACCCTATTTTGAGCAAATCGAAAAAAATAAGCTCAGCAAAAGTGTGATCATGGCCAACGATTTCATCTCTGATAGCAAGGTAGCCGATTACTTCAATGCCTGCGACCTTGTGGTTCAGCCATACAAAGATGCTACCCAGAGTGGGGTCACACAAATTGCTTATCATTTTGAAAAACCCATGATTACAACCAATGTCGGAGGCCTGGCCGAAATCGTTCCTGACGGAAAAGTGGGTTTTGTAGTTATGCCTGAAGTGAAAGAGATTGCCAATGCCATTGTACGATTTTATACTGAAAAAAAGGAATCGGAGTTTATTGAAAACATAAAGGTTGAAAAACTGAAATACTCATGGGTTAAAATGCTGGAAGCCATTGAAAAGGTTTCTGAAATTGACAAAATAAACACCGAATGATCTATCGAAGTAAATCACCATTAAGGCTTGGACTGGCAGGGGGTGGCACCGATGTGGCTCCCTATTCCGACCTGTACGGAGGCGCTATTCTTAACGCCACGATCAGCATGTATGCTTACGCCACAATAGAACCTTTGCAAGGAAAGAAAATCATCCTGAATTCGCTGGATAAAACCATCGTTGTGGAGTTAGACAGTAAGATGGAACTTGATCTGGATGGTCGTCTCGATCTGCTTAAAGGTGTTTACAACCGTGTGATCAGAGACTTTGTAAAGGAGCCACTGTCATTTAAAATGACCACTTTTGTTGATGCACCCCCCGGATCAGGCCTAGGAACTTCTTCCACTCTGGTTGTAACCATTCTCGGGGCATTTGCAGCATGGCTAAAATTGCCCCTGGGTGAATATGACATGGCTCAACTGGCCTATCAAATCGAGCGGAATGACTTAAAAATGGCAGGAGGGAAACAAGATCAGTATGCAGCAACTTTTGGTGGTGTAAACTTTATGGAGTTTTACAAAGACGACAAAGTGATTGTGAATCCCTTGCGTATACGCAGCAAATACCTGAATGAGCTGGCGCACAATATGGTGCTCTATTTCACCGGGACCAGCCGTCTTTCTTCCAAAATCATCGAGGCGCAGCGACAAAATGTGATGTCGCACAACGAAAAATCTGTTGAAGCAATGCATCAGCTTAAAAAACAGGCCTTAATGATGAAAGAAGCGATTCTGAGAGGCGAACTCGAAAAAATCGGTGAAATACTCGATTATGGCTGGCGCTTTAAAAAACAAATGGCTGAGGGGATCACTAACCCTATGATTGACCAGATATATGATGCTGCAAAAGCTGCGGGAGCTACCGGTGGCAAAATCTCTGGCGCCGGTGGTGGTGGTTTTATGATTTTTTATTGCCCCGAAAACACCCGCTCAGAGGTGGTGAAAGCCATCGAAGCTTTTGGTGGACAGGTCAAAAGGTACGAGTTCACTGACAGGGGACTTACCACATGGTCGATATAACACGGAAAATTTAAATGACTGGTTGCCAATCCCCGGTAACATTGATCAAAAATTAAACCCCGCCTGCTCCTGGCAAACGGGGTTTTTATAGTCAAGTGAATCAGTTTTCCCTTTGGTTAAACAGTTCGCCCCGGGTAAACTTTCAGCGCTTCTTCCAGCACCTTCATTGCATTGGTCAGATCAGTAACATTTAAAACATAACTGATCCTGACCTCGTCTTTGCCACGACCTGGTGTGGAGTAGAATCCAGTTGCCGGCGCCATCATTACAGTTTCGTTCTTATAGTTGAAATCCTCAAGCAGCCATTGACAAAACTTGTCTGAGTTATCAATCGGTAATCTAGCGACTACATAAAATGCCCCTGATGGATTAGGACAAAAAGCGCCCTTAATTTTATTAATCGCATGGTAAACTGTATTACGACGCTTATGATACTCCTCAAGAACTTCTGTAAAATAATCAGTACCTGTGGCAATGGCAGCTTCGGCAGCAACCTGCCCGAAACTCGGCGGGCTCAGACGTGCCTGCGCAAACTTCATAGCTGCTGTCAATACCTCTTTGTTTTTTGTAATCATCACTCCGATCCTTACCCCACACATGCTGTAGCGCTTTGACACAGAATCGATGAGAATTGTATGCTCATCCAGCCCGTCAAGGTGCATCACCGAATGATGCTTTCTGCCATCATAACAAAACTCGCGGTAAACCTCATCGGCAATAAGGAAAAGGTCGTGCTTCAAAGCGATTTGCTTTAAAACTTTAAGTTCTTCTTCTGTATAAAGATAGCCTGTTGGGTTATTCGGGTTACAAACCAAAATCGCTTTTGTCCGGGGGGTAATTGCTTTTTCAAACTCTGAAATGGGGGGTAGTGCAAAACCGGTTTCGATTAATGAATTGATAGGCACCACGTTGATACCGGAGTTGACGGCAAAACCATTGTAGTTCGCATAAAATGGTTCAGGGATTATCACCTCGTCACCCGGATCCATGATTGACTGCATGGCAAACAGCAATGCTTCGGAAGCACCGGCGCCAACAATGATCTGGTCCACTGTAATATGAATGTTATTTTTGGCATAATAGCCCACCAGTTTTTCGCGATAGCTTGCGTTTCCGGCTGAATGGCTGTAAGCCACCAGCTTTTCCGAATAATTCCTAACTGCTTCGATGGCAATCTCCGGAGTTTTAATGTCAGGTTGCCCGATGTTAAGAAAATAAACTTTAATCCCTCTCTTCTTCGCAGCTTCGGCATAAGGAACAAGTTTTCTGATTGGAGAAGCCGGCATCCTTTTCCCTTTTTCTGATACTTTTGGCATTTCAATTTTTTTTGATGTTAAATAAAAAAACCGGCTCCTGAAAGCCGGCAATAATTCTTCATGGTGAAATAAAAATTCATCCAGTCTCTATTTTTCACCGACCGATTTCGGTTTTTCAGGCATAGCTCCCTGTTCCTGGTTCAATACCTGGCCTGAGATTCTCAGTACAACATTGTTATTTGAAGCGTTGGACTGCACTGTAACCGATTTATTGATTGTACCTACCCTATTGGTTTTGTATTCAACGTGAATTACATCGCTTTCGCCGGGAAGGATCGGCTCACGTGGCCATTTAGGAACTGTGCATCCACAAGATGAACGTACATTGGTGAGAATCAAAGGTTCTTTGCCGGTGTTGGTAAAGGTGAAAACACATTTCCCATCACCATTGTAAGGTATGGTTCCATAATCGTGCACCAATTTGTCAAAAGAAATCACAGGTGCGTTTGGATTTTCAGCTGGTTGCTCCTGAGGTGTTGTTTCAACCTGGGCAAACGAAACAAATGCAAACAACACTCCGACTGTAATGAAAAGAATCTTTTTCATGGTTCTTAATTTTTTAAAGTTGAACATTAGTTATTTTTATTGGCACAAAGGTAAAAAACTTCAATAACATGCAAGAAATATTGAAAAAAAATCAATATTTACAAAATGCAGGCCATGCAGTCCTGATTTTTTAATTCTGTCGGCTTGATAATATGACTATTAAATCACTGCAATAGTGCTCGCCAGAAAACAAACTGTATTTGATTTTCAAGATCAGGAGTTTTCAGGCAAGTACTAATTACAGAACTCCTGACCTCCATCAATTTAAATTAGCGGTAATTTTAAAAATCATTTTCAAATCAGTTCCTGGTAAGGTAGTCTCAGTTTGGTTTAGAATCAAAGCAAGTTCATTGGCAGCTATATTAAATCTGTTGGCCGACAATGAATGGAGAGTTACAGTCAAGGTTTTGTTTTTATCATCAGGTGTCAGATCAGCGCTGGATTGAATGATTTGTTTAACGACCATTCTTTTTTCATTGTCTGACTTTGCCAGGTAGGGAGCCATCCATTGAGCCACCGAAGATTCGGCGCGGTAGCAAATCATTTTGATTACATTCATCAATAGTTTACTTTCTGTTTTGAGTTTGTTGTACTGTTTTTGTTCAGGCATTTGCTTGATTTTCAGTCGGGGCATAAGTTGAGAACGTTGAGTTAATAATACTGTTTCCTGGGTTTTATAATTGTCAATTTGGGTTTTATATTCCATTTGTTTATTTGTTATAGCAGGCAACTCGTCCAATGGCTGGTCTATGGCTAATTGTGCTAATGGGAAGAAACGGGCTTGAAGGCGTTGTATCTTTTCCCTCAACTTTTTCAATTGGTGAGTCAGCCTGCGGTATTCGGGATTAACTATTTCTTTTTCGGGGTCAACGGGTTCGGTTCCAAAAGATACCATTTTGTCAAAATCATAATCCTGAATGAGGTATCGGAAGAAGTTTTCCTGGCACCATCGGCCAAACATACGCCCTGCTATGTAGGCGGTTTCTAAGGTAGGGTGTGTGGTAACAATGGACGTTTGATGTTCGTCTTGACCCAGCCGTCTGATTTCGCGGAACCGGTAACCGCCAAGTTCGGTTTGCTGCTCGCATAATTGCATGTTAACATTTTGCTGCAACACTGATACTATGGTACTTTTAAAGCATTCAACAGGCCATTTATCCTTTACATTTTTGCGGTAGGTTATGATGGCTATTTTGTACTTTTCCCATAGCCGTTGAAAGAATGCCGGCTCATAGGCTTCACGGTCAAAAATAAATGTACACACAGGTGTATCTTCGCCCGTAGCCTGCCGGGACAAAAGCGCTGTTTGTTGAAGTTGCGGGATGATTTGATGTTCAATAACGTTCTGTAGTTTTTCTGTCAGCTCTCCCATAACCATCATAACGGGCATTCCTTGTGCATCGTTCACCCAGTATTCTGTAGTAGCGCTCAGACAAAGTTTTTGTCTGGAAACATATTTTGCCGGAAGGTTGGCTTTGTCCCCATAATAAATCCGTACATGTCCATCGATGTACAGAAAATCAGCATCCGGAGATGAATCACCACTGTACCAATAATCAACCAGTATATTGTTCAGGTGTGTTGCCTGATGCTGATGAGTGAGCATAGATAGTTTGCTGCGCAAACATTTTACTTCCGGAATCCGATCCAATCCTATTATCCGTCCGATTTCACCAGGCTTGCATTGTTTGAGTTGTTCAGGATTCTTTATGCGCAAGAGCGCCATGAAAGCCAGTGTGAGAACGATGGATTCCAGACTGTAGTAAAAACGCTTCCCCCAGGTGTAAACATCTTTTGTCTTTAATAATCCCTGTGCCAGTAAAGCCGGTAACAAAAATAACACGCCGGCTCCAGTAAGGGACTGACTGTCCTCAAATTGTACATCGGCTGATGTTCCTTCTCCAAGGGAACAGGAAATGCGATCTTCTAAACGGGTTGTGGCTATGCCAAGAACAGAATCCTGATCCTGACGGTTGCGTTCACTCTGCGTACTCCCTCCCCAGGCAGGTGCTACCGGAATGCCGTTTTTTTTAAATACCCTTGCTTAATACCGTAACGTATGGCCGATTCCACCACACCTTCTTCTTTGGCAATACTGTAAACACTTTGCCCTTTATTGAGCTTTGACTGGATACGCTCACGCCGATCCCCAACTATCTTGTGCACTTTACCATGACGGGCATCTGGCCCAAAAAATCCAGCCTCGCCTTTAGCCAGAAACTTTTTATACGCCCGGCTTACACTGTCTTCGCTAACGCCGAAGGCACGCTCTATATCCACTTTACGGCATAAGCCCTGGTATATAAAATTGCTCGTGATAAACCGAAAGGCATCATTGTCTTCTTTACCATGAGAGTAAACCGGCAAACCATTCACCAGATATTGGATAATACCGTCTCGCTCATAGACTCCTACACTAGGGGTGATGAGTTTAGTCTGAATTGGAAATATGGGTAAAAGTAGTTGCATTTGGCAAAATTACCGCTTTTCCTGTTTGCGGCAGCTTTGCCTGGATTACCTTTTTTTATTAATTGGGGTCAGGAGTTCTGAATTAAGTTGATGAATTTACGGGTATGTCAATTTTTATACTTTTGACCAAATTTAAAATTATCACCAATGATCAGATCATTTACTTTTTTACTCACCGCCGCTTTGATGGGTTTGGTACTTGTGTTTTCATGTGCAACCCAAAAAAATGACAAAAAATCTGAAACCGTGAAACAGGAAATTAAACCATCAGGAGTACCTTCGCCCCCGGCAATTGTTTACAAAACCAAAGAGGATTACCATCAACTGGTACCGGTGATCCTTTCAGCCGATAAGAAGAAAATCGTCTCCTTCCCTGCGCAATCCGATATCCGCATTAATGAAAAATTTCCTTATCCTGATCCTTTGGAAAATGGATACCTGCTCGATAACAGGGGCATAAATCAGCATGCCGCCTTCCTGAAATTTTCCTATGAGGACTATTATAATATGGACAACATACCCACCGCTGAGCGGTTGATGAATTACATACTTGATGATGATCCCTTCATCGAAATGTATGAAGTTGGCCGCCGTAGTCAATTTAAGAATCTGATAGAGGAGATAAATCAGATGATCAAGGAGGGAAAACTTTCTGAGATGAAAAATCTGCTCGATGATTGAGCAGGTAAATGGTAGACCCCCGAACCATCATGACAAAAACCCTAAAGTTCCTGCTCCTCATTATTAGTCTCTTTCAGATTCAGAATCTGACTGCATCAACAGATTCTACTTCTGTTGCAGAAAATGGAGATGAAATTATTAAAAGGGGTTGGAATTTTGGAGTTTTACCGGCAATCTCATATGATAATGACCTGGGATTCCAGTATGGCGGTCTCATTAATTTGTACAATTATGGAAATGGCAGCCGGTATCCTGTTTACGACCACTCCTTCTACCTTGAAATATCAGCCTATACCCGCGGGAGTGGCATTTACCGGTTTGCCTATAATTCAGACCGTTTGATCCCGAAGATTGAGGTTTTCCTCGACATAAGTTACATACCCAATCAGGCCTATAATTTTTTCGGTTGGAATGGGTATGAAGCCGTTTACAACCAGCAATGGGAGGATAACAATCAGCCGGAGGATATTTACAGATCGGGTGTTTTTTACCGGTATGAAAACAAGATGTTCCGGTTTAAAACCGATTTTCAGGGGGAAATCCATAAGGGATTCAGCTGGTTGGCCGGTATGCAATGGTACGACTATGCTGTTGGTTCCGTGGATATTGACAAGTTGAATAAAGGAAGAGATGAGGATGAAAGACTTCCGTCGCTAACAGAACAGCCGGGGTTATTCGATATGTATAAGGAATGGGGGCTGATTCAGGCGGATGAAGCTAATGGAGGTTCAATCACCTTACTAAAGGCGGGATTGCTTTTTGATACGCGCGACAACAAACCAAACCCAATGACCGGAATATGGTCAGAATTGGCTGTGGAGGCTGCTCCGGCATTATTGGGTACATTCAACTCCGGGTATGCAAAACTCAGTCTTATTCATCGCCAGTATTTCACCCTGATTCCTGATGATCTTTCATTTGCAGCACGCCTGGCAGTCCAGGCCAATTTAGCCGGAGACGCACCGTTCTGGATTCAACCTTTGATGATTACTACAATGCTGCGCGGAGCAACTGAAGAGGGTCTTGGCGGGGTGAGGAATCTGCGCGGAATCCCGCGAAACCGTATCGTCGGCGCTGGTGTAGCATATGGAAATGCTGAGTTGCGTTGGAAATTCTTCAGAACCCGACTGTTCAGTCAAAATTTCTATTTCGGTTTGAACTCCTTTTGTGACGCCGGACAGGTGATTCAAAAAATTGATATCGGGGAGAAAGTTAAAGCACTCAACTTACCCGACCAAGCTGATTATTTCAGTTTTGGAAGCGAACAACTGCATATCACTTATGGATTGGGATTACGCGTTGCCATGAACCAGAATTTTATCCTGGCCGTTGACTGGGGAAAAAGCGCTGATGAGCGCGACGGAACAAGCGGCTTCTATGTAGGCTTGAACTATCTATTTTAGTAAAAGCCCTTTTTATTTTTCAATCCAAGCAAACTCCTATAAATTTCTTATTCATTGATTTAACCTGAGGAACATGCAGGATTCCATAAAACGCCGGTTTTAAACAAAAGCCCTCTCTCATGTGTTCTTTTTCCAAAATCTCACCTTTAATAATCAATCTGATGAAGAACTTAATTTTCTTTTTACTGTCAATCCCACTATTTGGTTTCACTCAGCGGGATTATACCAAAATGCAGATCAACCATGCTGAACTCACACCGGGCGTGCATCGTTTGTTCGTTGGAGATGTGGTATCTGTTGTAGCATTTGACGGCCCTGATGGCCTGATGCTTTTTGATGCCGCTTACGAACAAACCGTCTCTCATCTGCGGGATACACTGAAGCGCATGTTTAACAAACCTGTCCGATACCTTGTCAACACCCATCTTCATGGAGACCATACCGGAGGTAATGTTGAATTCGGTAAAGAAGCCGACATCATCGCGCACCATTCGGTTAAAACATGGCTGGCCTCCGACCGTAAGCAAGGTGAACGGGTGCCCGGACCTATGCCTGAGAATGGACGGCCAAATATCACTTTTGAAGGCACGTTGAATATGGAATTCAATGGTCAGGAAATCCAGATGCGCCACCTTGAGGGTGGACATACTGCCGGTGACGTAATTGCTTTTTTACCTCAATCCAATGTACTTGTATTGGGAGATCTTTTATTTGCTGATTACTTTCCTTACATTGATACCGGACAGGGAGGAAACCCGATGACATTTTTAAAACATCTTCAATGGATTTCAGGTTATTACCCGGACGATGCCATCCTTGTTGGAGGCCATGGTCCTGTCTACAACATGTCGCAACTTCGCAATTATATTAACAATCTCAAGGAGACGATCGAAGTTGTTACAGCAGGGAAGGAAAAGGGAATGTCAGTTGAACAGATAAAAGAAGAGAAGATCCTGAATAAATGGGAGTCTTATGGAGCATTTTTTATTACTGCGGACAAGTGGATAGAAACTGTTTATCCTTTCATCGGGCAATAGCAAACATAAATATTTAAAGAAAATTGAAAAGCCGGAAACAAAAATTTCCTTCTTTCCAATTACTCCACAATGGTATTCCATCCATAAATATCCTCTTCGGTTCCTTCCTGGATACCACGCAGTTTGTTATAAAGTTTTGTACTTATCGGTCCCGGGTTTCCGTCTTTACAGTACTCATAAACCTTACCTCCATCTCTGTCCACAATTTTCCCTATGGGTGAAATCACTGCTGCAGTTCCGCAAGCACCAGCTTCGTCAAAATCGCCGAGTTCGTCAATAGCAACATGACGCAGTTCGATGTTCATTCCCATGTCTTTTGCAAGTTGACGCAAACTCATATTGGTTATTGAAGGCAGAACTGATGGTGAATCAGGTGTAATATAGCTGTTTCCTTTTATGGCAAAGAAGTTGGCGGGTCCGGCTTCATCAATGAACCTGCGATCGGCAGAACTTCTGAAAATCACGGAAGCAAAACCCTCCTTTTTACCTCTGTCGAGTGCTTTAAGGCTGGCAGCATAGTTACCACCTACTTTAATATGACCGGTTCCAAACGGTGCTGCCCGGTCATAATCTCCAATTACCTGCAAAGTTACAGGCTTAAATCCCTCCTTGAAATACGGCCCGACCGGACCAACAAACACCATAAGCAAGTACTCTTTGGCAGGTTTTACACCGACTTCAGGGCCGGAACCTATAAGCAACGGCCTCAGGTACAAAGCAGCACCCAGCCCATACGGCGGCACGTACTTCTCATTCAGCCTGATGACTTTGAAAATCATTTCGCCGAACAACTCAACCGGCGGCACCGCCATCATCACCCCCTCGGCAGAGCGCTGCATTCGCTTTGCGTTTTCTGTCCAGCGGAAAATCCGGATTTTCCCATCTTTACCCCTGAAAGCTTTCATCCCCTCGAAGGCTTCCTGGCCATAATGAAGACCAGTGGCAGCCATGTGCAGATTGATGTACTCGGACGAAGAAATTTCCACTTCGCCCCATTCGCCGTTCCGGTTGTAACAACGTACGTTGTAATCGGTTTTGAAGTAGCCAAATGGCAGGCTTTTCCAATCTATATTTATCATCGTATTAGCATTTAATTAAAAATTCAAGGCGCTAAATTATAAAGAATTCTCTGGTAAAAGACCTTACAAAATCAAATTATCAGTAAATTAGAATCAGATTAAATAGCATAAGTTGATTTCTGGTAATAAACTTTCAAATGAAATTCCTGACTGGCAATATTTCATCCATTTAAACGGTGAATGGTTTTCTTGCTTAACATTGCTAATTTTGCAGCCTGCATTTTGGGAGGGGTTTTCCTGCGTTCAACAGATTAATTGAAGAAAACAGTACCAAGAATTTGATTTGATGACTATAAAAGAGCTAATAGAAATAATTGACGGGCAAATGGTTTGCGGCAATCCGGACTCCAGCCATGAAGTGAATGAAGCTTTTGCATCCGACCTGATGAGCGATGTCCTTACACTCGACCATTTAAACCCGCTTCTGATAACCGGACTGAGCAATTTGCAAACCATCCGGACAGCCGAAATGGCAGATATCCGCGTGATTGTGTTAGCGCGGGGGAAAAAAGCAACCGAAGAAATGATCGAACTGGCAACCGAACACGGCATGACCCTGATCGAAACCCCCTTTTCGGTGTTCAGAACCAGCGGAATGCTTTACCAACATGGTATTAAACCAATTTACTAATCATCATGCAGTTTGAATTTGAGGTTGAAGGGGGGAACTTTAGCAAGGCTGGAACTGCTTCCAGCGAAGTTAAAAAGATTCTTAAACAGTTGAGTGTTGATGATAAAATCATTAAAAGGATTGTTGTTGCAATTTATGAAGCGGAAGTCAATATTGTTGCCCATGCTTATAAAGGTTGGATACTGGCGGATATTGATCTCGATCGCATCAAAATCATTCTTGAAGACGAAGGTCCCGGAATCCCCGATATTGAAAAAGCCATGGAAGCAGGTTTTTCAACAGCTTCAGCCAAAGTAAGGGAAATGGGTTTTGGGGCCGGAATGGGACTGCCAAATATCAGAAAAAATGCTGATGAATTCAGGATCGAAAGTGAAGTTGGAAAAGGAACAAAATTGAAGATTGTAGTGTTTTTTAAGGCTTAACTCGCAGGAAGGACTGAGTTGCCGGTTGTGTCAAAAAAAAGCAAATAATCCCTTCAATGGATTTCAATCGTACCAGAATAAATATGGACTGAATTATTTTCCCATTTCTGCAATTTTCCTGTCAACAATCTGAACAATTTCTCTTTCGAATTCTTCAGCTAATTTCTCCATAGCAGCCCCCTGATCAATCAGCTTTTTCACAAACTCATTATCATCAATTCCACCGGCGTTAATCCGGACGTTCATGAAAGCGCCACGGACGGCAGTTCTTGCACAGAGGGCTCCCACACCGGCATCGGATACGGAGTTGGGATTTCCTGACACAGCCATCGCTTTCATGATTTCCATGGATTCGCAAGACCTCTTCATGACGCGAAAGGGGATCTCCATGGCATATTTCGAAGCCTCCTGAATGGCTTGTTTACGTGTTTGCTTCTCCTCATCGGTTCCTTTTGGTAATCCGAATGCATCCATGATCTTGTTGAATGCACGGGTATCTTCATCCACCAGGTAAAGTAGTTCATCCTTGATGGCCTGCCCTTTTTCGGCCCAATCGGAAAATTCCTCCCAACGTTCATCCCAGCCCCGCTTGTGTGATGATAAATTTGCTACCATAGTTCCGAGTGAAACACCAAGTACACCTGCATAAGCTGAAATCGATCCACCACCGGGGGCAGGGGACTCAGATGCTGTTTCATTGGCAAACCCGCGCAGGTTCAAATCAACCAGCTTTTTTTCTTTATCCCCGGCAATCAGGTATTCGATGATTTTTTCTTTGGGATTGAACGGCTTTAGATCGTCCAAACCTAAAGATTTTACCGCAATCTTTATCAGTTCCTCTTCCGATACTCCGACCGATCGCTCTTGTTTACGCAGGAAATATTTCCCTGCATCCAGCATGGCCCTGAGAGGAATTAATCCAACAAGTTCAGAACCGGTGACCCTGATCCCACGCTCCTGGGCCTTTTTGCAAGCCTCTTCAAAAGCAACATGTACAGGAGTAATACTGATATTTGTAAGGTTGAGCGAAATCTGTGCAATACCGTATTCTTCAATAAACCAGCCGATTCCTTTCACCGACTTCAAAGTACCCGGAATATTAACCGGGTTTCCATTTTCGTCCTTTACAATCTTTCCTGTTACCGGGTCGCCTTCCCGCATCACGCGGCCTCGCTCACGAATGTCGAAAGCAATTGAGTTTGCGCGGCGGGTTGACGTGGTGTTCAGGTTAACATTATAGGCTACCAGGAAATCACGCGCACCAACAGCAGTTGCTCCTGATCTTGAATTAAATTTTGCCGGGCCAAAATCGGGTTTCCATTCCGGCTTTGCGAGTCTCTCCTGAAGTCCTTCATATTCACCAGAGCGGCAGGTTGCCAAATTACGGCGCTGATCGGTAAAGGCTGCATTCTCATAACAATAAACCGGTATTTCCAGCTCCTCCCCTATTCGCTGAGCCAGCTTGCGTGCAAAAGCTGCCGTTTCTTCCATCGTTATATTGGCCACAGGCACTAATGGGCAAACGTCTGTCGCTCCCATCCGGGGATGCTCTCCCTTGTGCCTGGACATATCAATTAGCTGGGATGCTTTTTTCACAGCCAGAAATGCCGCTTCGATCACTTCTTCCGGTGTGCCGACAAAAGTCACAACTGTGCGATTTGTAGCTGCACCGGGGTCAACATCAAGCAGTTTCACGCCTTCAACGGTTTCAATCTGATCGGTGATTTGTTTGATTATCCCCATGTCCTTGCCTTCGCTGAAGTTGGGAACACATTCGATTAATTTTTTCATGCGCTGGAATTATTTGATTTTAAATTTTTCTGCAAAAATAATGAACCAAAACGATTGGGTAAGATGATGGGAAGAAAGTTGTAACGATTGTCGCCGAATGTGCGGCATTGTTGGGTTGGCAGGCAATTTTTCAGAACAGTGAAGGTTTAAATGGACTACCAGAAAAGATTGTCAGGTTGAGTTCAACCCATTAATCCAAAGCAACATTTACCTCATGCACTCTGCGTACTTAATGAATTTTCAGTGATACAAGCACTTTTTTACTTTACCTCCCCATTCAGAATTACTGTTTCAACTTTATTGCTGCCATAGTAATAAGGCAAATACTGGTAAGTAGGAATTGGTCTGGTAATAAAAACATTGGCTTTTTTCCCTACTGCAATACTGCCGAGTTCTTCACTCAGATCCATTGCGTACGCTGTGTTTATTGTGGTTGCATTGATCCCTTCCTCGGGTGTCATACGATACAGGATGCTTGCCATCGAAAGGATCAGCTGCATATTTCCCGAAGGAGATGATCCCGGATTAAAATCACTGGCCATTGCAACAGGTAACCCGGCATCAATCATTTTCCGCGCAGGAGCATAAGGCATGTTCAGGAAAAATGCAGCACCCGGAAGAATGGTTGGCATGGTCTCCGAACCAAGCAATGCTTCAATTTCAGCATCGCCGGTATATTCAAGATGATCCACCGATAGCGCATTATATTTTACCCCGACCTGAATTCCACCTGAGAAATCGAGTTCATTTGCGTGAATTTTTGGTCTGAGGCCATATTTCATCCCGGCATTTAGTATCCTGTCTGTATCCTCCACCGTAAAAAATCCACGATCACAAAAAACATCAATATAATCCGCCAACTCCTCAGAAGCTACCACGGGAATCATTTCATTAATGATTAAATCCACATAATCTGACTGTCTGCCCTTATAATCCGAATGAACAGCGTGAGCACCCAGGAAAGTGGATTTTATGGTCAGAGGTGAAAGTTCTTTCAATTTTCTAATCACACGCAACATCTTCAACTCTGATTCTGTAGTTAATCCATAACCGCTTTTAATTTCAACAGCACCGGTGCCAAAAGTGATGATTTCGTTAAGTCTCTCCAAAGCTGATTTCACCAGTTCTTCTTCCGAAATATCCTGCATTCGTCGCGCTGAATTCAGAATTCCGCCTCCCCGCTTAGCAATCTCTTCATAAGACAGCCCTTTGATTTTGTCAATGTATTCGATCTCACGGCTTGCCGGATAAACCAAATGTGTGTGCGAATCACAGAATGAAGGCAAAACCATCTTTCCTGAAGCATCCACCTGCTGTGCCTTTTTGAGCAACCTGGCATTCACTGCAGAGTTCAATGCCTCCATCTTACCAAAGGCTGCAATCAATCCGTCCGAGATAAATAAAAATGCATCCTTTATCGTTTCAATATTGCCCATATCCATACCGGCTACCCATTTTTTTGGTTGATGCTCAATTTGAACAAGTTCCTTAATATTTTTAATTAAAATGCTTTTCATCAGTAGTGTTTTAAAATTCTTGCAAAAATAATCCAACCCGTGGAATTTTTCCCAAAAATCAGATTTTAAGCAGAGTAATGTATTGTTTTCACGAATTTTTCTGGTAATACAACTAAGAAGTTCATTTAGGTTAAAAGTTATCATTAAAAGTTACAATTTAAAAAAAATTGTACTTTTGGCCTTTGATTTCTTGATGAATTATTCCCATTTGCTTACCAAGGATATAAATATCAGACAATTAACTTTAACTAACATCAAATCATTATTCCCATGAAATTCAAAAGTTTACTCCTGATGCTCGTGCTCTTTTTCAGCGTCGCCTTTCTATATGCCGAAAAGGTGGAAGTTGGTGAGGCTCAAAAAGTAGCTACTCGTTTTTATAACGAAAAATTTGCTGTCAATCACCCTGGCAGTGATGTTTCATTTTACATTGTCGAAACACATGTAATCGAAAATGAAGGCATTGACGTCGTTTATGTATTCAATTTCAACAATAACGGTTATGCGGTAGTTCCTGCCGATGACAGGCTTTATCCTGTTGTTGGATTCTCGTTTGTGACTACATTCGATCCCGAAACAGCACCTGACAACTGGAAATATGTGCTCAATAATTTTGGAGCACAGGTAATCCATGTGCGCGAAAATAATGTTGAAGCAGCACCTGAAGCTGCCGCTGCATGGGCAAACCTCAGAGGGGAAGAACCAGAAAACCTCTCATTCCTGGCCAACACGCGTGATATTCCAATAATGATGACAGTTCTCTGGAACCAGGATTATCCCTACAATTACTTATGCCCACCAGATCCGCAAGGTCCTGGCGGTTACGTTTATGCCGGCTGCGTTGCCACAGCCATGTCGATGATCATGTATCACTGGCGGTTCCCATATACTGGAACCGGAAGCAAAACTTACTATGCATCCGGTTATGGATCTTTAACAGCCAACTTTGGCGAAGCCTACTATAATTACGAAGCCATGGTAAACAGTACCGGAAACATTCCTAACTACGATGTAGCTTTACTTCAATACCATTGCGGTGTTTCTGTTAGTATGATGTATGGTCCGGATGGATCAGGCGCCTATAGTGACGATGTTGCTCCGGCAATCAAAAACTACTTCAAATACTCCAATAACGCACAATATATCCAAAGGGGAGGATGGGCAGCCTGGCAAGCGTACCTGAACCAGCAAATGGAACTGCTGCAGCCAGTTTATTACTCAGGACAGGATGCCAGCGGAGGTCATGCTTTTGTGGTTGACGGTATGCAGGAGCAAACCGATGAAACATTCTATCATTTCAACTTTGGTTGGGGTGGTTCAGCCAATGGTTGGTATCTTTGTACAGATGCCGGAGGATTTACGACAAATAATGCCATGGTCAGGAACTTTATTCCGGATCAAACCATCTATCCATACAGCCCGCCTGAAGAATTGGTTGAACTCAACTTTCTGAACGGAACCATTGAAGATTGCAGCGGACCTAAACATAACTATGAGCCAAATGTAAATAGCAGATGGCTGATCTCTCCGCAAAACGAAACCGATTCAGTTTCCTATATCAGAATTACCTTCGACCGTTTTGAAACACAGGAAAATGCAGATTTTGTCAGAATTTACGACGGTGAGGATGAAAGTGCACCTTTGCTGGGAGAATTTTCCGGAGCCACAATCCCCGATGTTGTTAACTCAACAGGCAACAAAGTGTTGATTACTTTTACAACCGATGCTACTGAAGAGGCCAACGGCTGGTTCATTTCCTACAAAGCATTCCAACCCACATGGTGTACTGGTCTCACTGCCCTTACTGATCCAAACGGAACATTTGACGATGGAAGCGGTTCGTTCTATTATAACAACGGATCAACCTGCATGTGGACCATTCAACCACAATATGCAACCAGTACAACGATCATGTTCAATTATTTCGACACTGAAGCCGGAAAAGACTTTTTGAAAGTTTACGACCTTCAATCACAACAACTGCTGGCAAACCTTTCAGGACAAACTATTCCCGATCCGATAACTTCTCCGAGTGGTAAGTTTTATCTGGTATTTTCATCCAATAATGCTAACAGAGGATTGGGATGGGAAGTCTATTACGAAGCTGAAAACGTTGGTATTTCTGAAAATGATGAGATTTTCAACAACCTTTCCATTTATCCAAATCCGGCTCATGAACAGTTGAATATCTCTTTTATTTCAACTCAGAGCAAGCAAGTTGCTATATCATTGGTTAATATGACAGGTATCGCAGTTTATTCGGAAATCATTAATTCTCGCCAGAGTGCATTCATCGAAAGTATTGATATTTCAAACCTGGCAAAAGGTGTTTACATCCTACGCCTGCACTCCGATGAAAAAGAATTGGTAAGAAAAATTGTAATCGAATAAATCACAATGATATAGAAGTTTTTTATTTCATAATCATGACTTTTATTTGGGAGCGGCACATTAACGTGTCGCTCTTTTTTTTTCTGCTAAACCGGTTTTTAGTAAAAAGCTATTTTTGAAAAAAATACTGTCATGAAAAAACTTATTCTATCATTTTTCTCAGGTTTGCTGACCTTGATGTTGATTGCACAATCCAATTCTAAAGTCGATCCTTTAGAAGCACAGCTTGTTGCTGTCAATTTTATTAATGAACGATTTTGGGATCATCAGGTAATTACCAGTGCTCAATTTAAAGTTATTGAGATAGTTCCAAATTACGAACAAGAGATGCTACTTTATTATGCAATAAATTTTGAGAATGGGTTTGTTTTGGTAGCAGGAACAAGGAATGCTTGGCCTGTTTTAGCTTATTCTCCACAGGGCAAATTCAGTCAGCCTGATGAGGAGAAAAATGTCGGAGCTTGGCTTAGACAATACCAGGATCAGATCATTTTCTCACTGAACAATCCTGCAGAAGTAATACCAGAAATTGATCATGCATGGGAAAAGTATTTGTCTCCGGAATTCTCCATCAAAAACATGCATGCATTGAAATCTGTGGAACCCCTGCTCACTTCAAAATGGAACCAGGGAAAGTTTTATAACGAGCTTTGTCCTGTCGACCCCGGTGGACCGGGAGGTCGTTGCTACGCAGGATGTGTGGCCACAGCAATGGGACAAGTGATGTTCTACTTCAGGCATCCTCAAACCGGGATGGGTTCCTATTCCTATTACCTTCCGGAGTATGATACCATTTCTGCAAATTTTGAGAACACAACCTACCGTTGGCAGGAAATGGTGAACCAACTATCGGGAAGTAATCTCGCAGTGGCTGAGTTGCTGTTTCATCTGGGTGTTTCGGTGGACATGGTGTATGGACCTGACGGCTCTGGAATGTATAACCACAAAGCCGCCTACTCGCTGCGCACCTATTTCAAATACGCACCTGAAACGCAGTATGTCTATCGAGACAGCACCAATATGGACTGGGATAGTCTTTTGATCTCGCACCTCGACCGGAACATACCGATGTATTATGCAGGCTGGTCAGAGCCAAACCTCTATGGACACGCTTTTGTAGTAGATGGCTACCAGGACGGGGGTTATTATCATTTCAACTGGGGATGGGGCGGTAGCTATGACGGTTATTTTTACACCAATGAACTCACACCCGGCGGCTCAAATTTCAACCTCGCACAGGAATTGATCATCCATTGTGTCCCTGATACGATTAACCATGTCTATCCCGATTATTGCGAGGGATTCACCGAACTTACAAACCATGAAGGTACTTTCGGTGATGGAAGCGGTCCGATTTATTATTATGCAGCGAATAGCCAGTGCTCATACCTGATCAATCCGCAAAATGAAATGGATTCGATTACCTGCATTACGCTTTCATTCCAGCGATTTCATCTTGAAGAAGACGATTACCTCAGCATTTTTGATGGGCAGGATGACAACGCCCCTCTGATCGGAACGTTTTCAGGTGAAACGATCCCTGACGCTGTCACATCTTCTGGAAATCAATTGTTTCTTCTCTTTTTATCAAATCCCCGCGGTTCGGCCAATGGATTTTTTGCCAGCTATCAGACACAAAAGCCGGTATGGTGTAGCGGCATGACAACATTGACAGCCTCGGAAGGATGGATTTCGGATGGAAGCGGTTCGTTCTATTACAACAACGGCAATACTTGTATGTGGTATATCAACCCGGAAGGTGCATCGGAGGTAACCCTGAATCTTACAATGATTGATACTGAACCGCTTAATGATGTTATCAAAGTCTATGACCCAACCAA
This sequence comes from Bacteroidales bacterium, assembly GCA_014860585.1. Lineage (NCBI taxonomy): Bacteria > Pseudomonadati > Bacteroidota > Bacteroidia > Bacteroidales > Bacteroidales bacterium. Next base: position 38,467 of record JACZJL010000012.1, read on the forward strand.
CAACCAGTTACTGGCGCAATTTTCAGGCTATTTTGAGCCGGGAAATTTACCGGAACCAGTCACGGCATATAACGGAAAGATGTTCATCACTTTTACTACCAACAGTTACGTCAGAGGTAACGGTTGGGAAGCGTATTACACTACTGACCTAACCTTTGTTGACGAAAAACAAACGGCTGATGGCCTTTTTTTGTTCCCTAATCCTGCATCAGAACATGTTATTATCAAATGGAAAACGGATAAAGATAATCCTCAATACCTGGTAATTCTGAACCATTTTGGGGTGGAAGTTAGAAAAATCCCATTAAATACTGACCAGGATATGTTCGAATTGAATACATCAACACTTACACCGGGGTTGTATTTCATTAAGATTGAATACTCAAAAGACCAAATAATCAGTAAGTTGACAATTATTTAACCGTGAACAACCAGAATTTTTTCTACTTTTTGATTTAAAATAGTTGTCAGTTTAAAAAGAACAATTATTTTTGCAGCCGATTTCGAGCAAAAGTTCTAATCATACACAATGGTCCGTTCGTCTAGGGGTTAGGACGTCAGGTTTTCATCCTGGTAACAGGGGTTCGATTCCCCTACGGACTGCAATAAAAAAGTAAACCCGATGATAATCAATTTTTTATCATCGGGTTTTTCGCTGAAGGAATAAAATGTTGTCGGATTATGGAAGTCTGAACCTGTAACTCACTCCCCCGGAGAATGCATCCATCCCTTCCAGGCCGCCAAGCAGGACAATGTGCTTCAGGATAACCAAACGAGCTCCTGCGTTCCATTTGTCACCGTCGTATTCAACCATCACTTCAAGAAACTCCATGTTTTGGGGAGTAATTTTGATACCTCCAAAAAATCCGATAAACTGGTAGTCGGCAGCGGTCATTAATTCGGAACCATAGCCGGCTGTAAGGCCGATATTATCAATTACTTTCGGCAACTTGAAGTTCTTAGTGACCACTAAATAGGTGGAGTTAAAATGGGATGCTCCACCACTGCTCAGCGTAGTAAAAAAATTTTGCAGACCAACCACCACTGAAGGGAGATATTTATTTTCATTCAATACCTGAAACCTGGCCGAGGCCATTCTGTCACCAACTGTTGAACTGTAATCATCAAGGCCGATTACCCGTGTGAACCTGATGGAGATTTCGGCAAAAGGAAGGAAACTGGTGGTCACGAAAAAACTCATTGCGTCATGATCGGGGCTGCCCCATTTTTTGTATTCCTTACTTAGCAGGTTTGAACCGATGAACATCGTCCGATCTTTATGTATTTCTCCTGAAGGTATGTCGAAATATCCGGTTGTTCCGGTCAGCGCCTGTGTAAAACCTTTCCCGAAAGGAATCAGAACTACAAATAACACTATCCAAAGACATTTAGATTGCACGGGATTGCATAAGAGATCAGATCGCCTGCTTGGCAACTTATTTTCTGAATGTTTATAGGTCAACTCTGCTTTTGTCATTCCTTCATTTGCTACGGGCTTTTTTGAAAAGGATGTTTTTCCAGGCAAGAAAGAAATATCTGAAATCAGTCAGGAATGGGCTTTTTTCATAAGCCTCAAGGTATTTCATCTCCGAATCCATGATCTCATCAAGTGTTTCGGGCATATCAGCGTAAAATGGAGGAACAAGTCCGGGCTTGCATTTAATTCGTTTCTGTTTGAGTTCATCGCTGTAAAGTTCAAAATAATGACTGCTCAATGGCCGAACGCCAACAATCTTCATATCTCCTCTCACCACGTTGATAAGCATTGGTAATTCGTCAATCCAGAACTTTCGCATGATTTTACCTAATGTATTCACCCTGAAATCATTTTTGAATTTACCTCCTAATTCCAGGTTATTCTGGCTATAAACATACTCTTGCAGGTATTCTGAAAAGGGGTGCATAGTTCGCATTTTGTAAACGTAAAAAAATTTCCCGTCCTTGCCTATTCTTTTCAACCTGACTATCGGACCGTAGGAAGGGGCTTCGGGATACGTCGGTTCGCCTGTTTTTACCACGACAAAATAAAATTCATCGCCGATGTATTTCTCCTCTAGTATTTCAAAACCGCAGGAGTAGAGCCGGCCAAGTGTTTCAGCCCTCGATATAACCCTGTTCTGGCCGGCGGTTACCCAAAAATAAATCCGCTTCAAAACCGGTAGTTTCGGAAATACCCGCCTGAATAGAAAATCAAAAGCGTAAATCAAATAATTGAATGGAATTGGGTACTTACGTAATATCTTATGCTTCCTGAGGCTGTAGGTCTCTGCTTTACCAATAAAAACCCCGTTATGATTGAGCTTTGCATTTACAGTCTCAAAAAATTTATTAAGCCATCGGATGTCATTGATCCTGTGCAGGTTGATCAGGCAGTTGTATTTATCTTTAACCAGTGAAGCAATGTTAAACCTTGTTGTGGTTGAAACAACCTGAACATTTCCTGTTATATGTCCGGCATATTTTGAAATCAGGTCCTTTACCTCATCCCCAAACTCACTTCCAATCACATGGAGCAATTCAGGCGGAAGCGCTTTTTTTTCTTTGACGAATTTCTTCTGCTTCTCTGCTGAAATAGTTGTTGAATCCTGATCAACCCCCTGAAATGCCTTTGTTGTTGTTACGCGATTTTCGACATCGAGTGCCGGGGAGGTGACGACAATATTGTATAGCCAGGCAAAAAATACTTCCAACACTGTGGCGAGTGCAATAGTGCCAAATAACATGAACCGCGATACGGAGAACAGCTTAAAAGTATAGATCAATATGGTGACTACTGCGAGACTTGAGAAATTGGCCTGAAGAATTATGGTAAGGATCTCCTTTTTAACCTTGAATTTATATGGAAGGTACTTTTTGGTGGTTAATGAAGCAATGACCCAGACCAGCAAAAAAAATACGAATGGTTTGATGTATTGGGGAAGGACAACAGCCTTTGTGCCCGGTTTTAACCAGGCAAAAAACAAAAAAGAAAAAGCTAAAATGAAGATGTCAACTATTACAAAAAGTAACCTTTTATTCATAGGCAAAAAATTACGCTGCGAAATTAGTAAAACGCATTACTTTCAAACTGATTAAATGTTATACTTTTTTCAACCATGTTAACAAATTGTACCCAAACTCAGCAATCGCATACTTTAAATGGCTGTTAATGCGGATGTAACGGCCATAATTTACCTGAAAGCCGCCAAACTTCATCTTAAAATCCCTGACTCCATAAGGCTCATCAGGTTTCCCAACCCCCATAAAGTCAAATAGTTTACAACCCATTTTGCCAGCGAATTCGATGGCTGCAGAGGTAGCCAGCACAGAGGGGTAAATACCTTTTGCCCTGAATTCAGCATCCAGTCCGCAAACATACCACTCGAATACCGATTTTCCGGGCATAAAAGGAGACATAATTCCACCGATTATCCTCTTATCGTATTCAATCAAGAAGTATTTACCAAATTTGGAATCTGCTATCAGGTTAAAAAAGGCTTCAAAAAAACTCCAGTCGGGTAATGGTTTGCGCACCTTATGCCGGTAAAGGTCGTAAAGAATGTCATAAAACGCTCTCACCTGTTCAAGATTTGCGGGCTCGATGATCTTTGCTCCATTTTCAAGCGATTTTCTTATTTGCCGCCGTTTTGTTGATGAAATCTCCTGGACGAATCTCTGCTTGTTGGTTGTATCAACTAAAAGATTCAGGCGTGGTACCCATTTAAAATCAAATTGTTGAAAAATATCTGCATAAGGTGATAAATCATACGAAGCCCGAAACTGAATAAAAATTGCGCTATTCTTAACTTTTTTGATCAGATTCTCGAGAAGCAAAGAGAAGATAAGACGTTTTTCCGGATGCAGCCCGTCGGCTAATGGCCCTCCATAAACTACTAATCGCGACGAGAACAGGCCTTTCAGCGAACTTCGTTCCTTAATTAAAACGCCAAGAAGTACGCCCACCATTCTCCTATTTTCATCAAAGCAACCTATGAAAACAGGCACAAAATGACTCGTGAGATCAAAAAGCTGGTAGGAAAAAGGGGATTGAAGGACAGAGCCATGTGGATGGTCATCAACAAAACGATTCCACTGGCCGATGATCATCTCATCAAGCCGTGTAATTATGATTAGCCCTTTAGCTGAATGGTTTTGGTCTGTCACAGTTTTCGGCAAATGCCCATGTTTTGGGTTGCAAATATACATAACCAGTTGGGGTGCGATGCGTTGTTCTGAATAAAAGATGCCGGAAAAAGTGACGAAGTAATATCGGGAGTATTCAGTAACAGTTTTTTAGCATCTGAAAAAGCGAATTCTAATGATGTTATGTAGTTGTATATCAATAAAAAACCTGGTTTGATGAGAACCAAACCAGGCTTGACAAATTGTTGGAGAATCGATTAAGCCTTTGCCTTCAGATACTCCCTGATTTTCATTTCAAGTTCATCGGCCAGTTCCGGATTGTCGGCCAGCAATTTCTTTACACCGTCCCGACCTTGTCCAAGCTTGGTCTCGCCATAGCTAAACCAGGATCCACTTTTCTTGATGATGTCAAAGTCAACACCCAGATCAACGATTTCACCAAGTTTAGAAATGCCTTCGCCATAGATCAGGTCAAATTCAGCGCTTTTAAAAGGTGGGGCAACTTTGTTTTTCACCACCTTGACCTTCACCCTGTTGCCACTGATACTTTCAGCGTCTTTGATCTGACCCGTTCGACGAATATCAAGTCTCACTGATGCATAAAACTTGAGTGCATTTCCACCTGTTGTAGTTTCAGGGTTTCCAAACATAACACCAATTTTTTCACGTAATTGGTTGATAAAAATGCAAACAGTTCCGGTTTTACTGATGGTTGAGGTTAACTTACGCAATGCCTGCGACATCAGTCTCGCCTGCAGACCCATCTTTGAATCACCCATTTCGCCTTCAATCTCACTTTTTGGCGTAAGTGCTGCAACGGAGTCAATGACGATCACATCAATGGCGCCGGAGCGGATGAGGTTTTCAGTGATTTCAAGTGCCTGCTCTCCGTTGTCAGGCTGTGAAACCAATAAATTCTGGATATCTACACCCAGTTTCTGGGCATAGAACCTGTCGAAGGCGTGCTCGGCATCAATAAAAGCTGCAATGCCACCCAATTTTTGTGCTTCAGCAACAGCGTGAATGGCCAGTGTAGTTTTACCCGATGATTCAGGTCCATAAATTTCGATTACCCTCCCTTTAGGCAGCCCGCCAACTCCCAAAGCTGCATCAAGGCCAATGGAACCGGTGGAAATGGAAGGTAGGTTTTCCACGGGTGAGTCGCCCAGTTTCATTACGGTTCCTTTACCGTAATGCTTTTCGATATTACCTAATGTTCGTTCTAACGCTTGCAATTTTTCGGCTTTCAACTTGTCAGCCGCATCCTGATTTTCTTTTGCCATCACTATTTGGTTTATGTTATTGAGTTAATCGTTCATCGCTTCCAGAACCTGAGCGGCATGGTCTTTTGTCTTAACATTGTCAATCACCCGCTCAATCATTCCTTTTTCATCAATTACAAATGTCATTCTGATAATGCCTTCATAAGCTTTGCCGTACATTTTTTTCTCGCCCCACGCCCCGTAAGCCTTCAGAACCACCTTCTCAGTATCGGCGATCAAAGGGAAAGGCAGATTATATTTTTCGGCAAATTTCTTTTGTTTTTGCACAGGATCTGCACTAACACCAAGAATTTTAAAACCTTTACCCATTAGTTCATCATAATTATCTCTGAGATTACACGATTCAGCAGTACAGCCAGGAGTGTCTGCTTTCGGGTAAAAATATAAAATCACTTTGCTACCTGCAAAATCTTTAAGGCTAATGGTTCTCCCATCCTGATCCAGTGCATTGAAATCCGGAGCTTTGTGTCCAATCTGAAGTTGTGTCATAGTTTTGATTGTGTTTTAAATTAATGCCAAATATACAATTTAAAGGGAAAAGGTTCTTACGATTAAGAATTATTAAGAGCCGGATTTGTGTTCAAAACATTCGATTGATAGTACTTGCAAAAATAGTTGATTTTGCATACATCGCATTTTGGTTTTCGTGCAATACAAACGTATCTGCCATGCAAAATCAGCCAGTGGTGAGCACGTGAAATATACTCCTTCGGAATGAATTTTACCAGTTGCTTTTCCGTGTCCAGCGGATTCTTTGGATTTGTTGTTAACCCAATCCTTTTGGAAACCCTGAAAACATGAGTATCAACAGCCATGGCAGGTTGATTAAAAAATACGGAGGCTATGACATTGGCAGTTTTCCTTCCAACACCGGGTAGTTTTTGCAAATTGTCTATGTCCGAAGGGACAACACCATCAAAATCCTCTATCAGCTTTTGCGCCATTCCAATCAGGTGTTTAGTTTTGTTGTTGGGGTAAGAACAGCTCTTGATCACATTAAAAACCTCTTCAAACTGAGCTGATGCCAGAAATGCCGGGTTTGGAAATTTATTAAAAAAAGATGGAGTCAGCATATTTACCCTTTTATCAGTGCATTGTGCTGATAAAATCACAGCCACCAATAATTGGTAGGGATCTGAGTAAGTCAATTCTGTTTTGACATCAGGCTGATTTACTGAGAAGTATTCGATAAATTGACGATATCTTTCCTTTTTTGTCAAATGTTTAATAATTTGAATTGCAAAAATAAAAAAAGCCGTCCGATAATGAGGACGACTTTTGTATTTTTTCGCGGGAATTTCACAGGTTAGTTCAGTAGCAGGTTAAAATTGCCTGAGGCTCGGGTTTTATTGACCGAAAAAGCCTTCGAAAATCCCATAATGTTTTTAATTACTGATTCGCTTGGACCGATCTGAATCTTGCGGAGGTAATTTTTTACCCTGATGATTGTACTGAACTCCCTGGAAAGCTTTTTGTCGGCTCGTCTAATACGCAGGAATTTCTCAGCATCTGAAAGATCGTTTTCACTACAGGCGAATAGAATTAGATCATTAATTGTGTTAAAATTTTGCATAGGCTGTTTTGTTGTTATACTAATCAATTGACAAAACAGCAAACGCTACAATGAGATCAAATATTTCGTTAAATCAGATTTTGAAACGACTTATTTTGTTAGGATCACATTTTTCTCTTTGATGAGCTTGCGCAGGTTAATCAGCGCGTAGCGCATCCTTCCAAGAGCGGTATTAATGCTTACGTCGGTTTGTTCGGCGATGTCCTTGAAACTCATCTCAGCGTAATGTCGCATAAAGAGCACTTCTTTCTGCTCTTCGGGAAGCAGTTCGATTAGACTTCTGACGTCGTCGTGTATCTGGTCGGTAATGATCTGATCCTCGATGGAGGGATCAGTGAACCTAATGGTGTCAAATATGTCGAACTCACTGTTATCATTATCAATAACAGGAATTCGTTTTGATTTTCTGAAATAGTCGATGATCAGGTTGTGCGCTATCCGCATCACCCATTGAATGAATTTACCTTCCTCTTTGTAAGCACCTGACCTGATGGTTTTAATTACTTTAATAAATGTATCCTGGAATATGTCATCAGCCAGTTGTTTGTCCTTAACAACCATTAAAATGTAAGCAAAGACACGGTTTTGATGACGGTGGATTAACTTTTCGAGGCAGAAATGGTTACCTTCCAGATATTGACTAATCAACTCCTTGTCTGTGGGAATTTGGGCTTTCATACAAGTCTCCTTTTTTGATTTATTTAAACAAAGAGTAGAATTTATTCGATAACCGATCCTCCATAAATTTAATTAGTAAATAACAATTTCTTTCAAAACGATGGTGCAAATGTACACCATAAATTTTTACCACCAAATTTTTTTTACATTTGTCGCCTTCTGTAACCTTTTTAAGGTTCGAAAATCGCAAAAAATATACCACCTTTAGATAAATACTATGCCGGTTGTTAATGTTGATGGGCTTGATCCAAAGAAATTTATACTGATCAAGGGCGCGCGCGTTCATAATTTGAAAAATATTGATGTAGCTATTGCCCGCAACAAGTTGGTGGTAATCACAGGTTTGTCAGGATCGGGCAAATCTTCGCTTGCATTCGACACATTGTATGCTGACGGTCAGCGCCGGTACGTCGAAAGTCTCAGTTCATATGCCCGTCAATTCCTCGGTAGGATGCAAAAACCTGAGGTGGATTATATTAAAGGTATATCCCCAGCAATTGCCATCGAACAAAAAGTGAATGTCCGTAATCCGCGATCTACAGTTGGCACCTCCACAGAAATTTATGAGTACATGAAGTTGCTGTTTGCCAGAATTGGTAAAACTTTTTCACCAGTTTCGGGCAAGCAGGTACAATACCATTCTGTGACTGATGTGGTTACTTTTATCGAAAACCTTCCTGATGAAACTTCTGTATTGATCACCAGCGATTTGAAAGTCAAATCCGGACGAAAATTCGAGGAACAACTTGCTGTTTTGTTGCAACAAGGCTTTACAAGAGTTTTTATAGACTCAAAAATCCTGAAAATAGAAGAATTGACAAAAGATAATCAAGCCTTTTCTCAAATTGAAAACCATGAAAGCATTCAATTGATTGTTGACCGGCTAACGGTCAACCACGACGACAAAGACCAAGGTTCGCGCGTGGCTGATTCAGCGCAGACAGCTTTTTATGAGGGAGAAGGCAAATGTCAGATGCATGTCTTTGATGCCAATGGCTTTGAGACTACCACCTTTTCTAACCGTTTTGAAATGGACGGGATTGAATTTGAAGAGCCAACCGAAAACCTGTTCAGCTTCAATAACCCATACGGCGCCTGTAAACGCTGTGAAGGCTTTGGCAGTGTAATCGGGATTGATGAAGACCTTGTAATTCCAGATAAAAGTTTGTCGGTTTACCAGGGTGCTATTGCTCCATGGAAAGGTGAAAAAATGGGTCAATGGAGGGATTTGTTGGTTTTGGCCTCACGAAAATTTGATTTCCCTATCCATAAGCCGTTTTATGATCTCACTCAAGCGCAAAAAGATTTGCTATGGACTGGAAATGAGCATTTTGATGGACTCAACGAGTTTTTCAGGCAGGTAGAAGAGCAAACGTACAAAATACAATACAGGGTGATGCTATCGCGGTACCGGGGCAAAACGCTATGCCCCGATTGCAGGGGAACCCGTCTTCGCAAAGATGCCAACTACGTGAAAGTTGGTGGAAAATCAATCAGCGACCTGGTGTTGATGCCACTGGATCAGCTGATCACTTTTTTCGATGAGCTTCAACTATCAGAATACGAAACAGAAGTTTCCAGTCGAATTTTAATTGAGATTCGCAGTCGACTTGATTTTCTGTGTGATGTAGGGTTGGGTTATTTGACCCTTAACCGGCTTTCGTCGAGTCTCTCCGGTGGAGAATCGCAGCGCATCAACCTGGCAACATCGCTCGGAAGCAGCCTTGTGGGTTCCATGTACATCCTTGATGAGCCGAGTATCGGGCTGCATCCGCGAGATACAAAGCGACTCATTAGCGTGTTGCAGCGACTTAAAAAGCTGGGCAATACGGTGATCGTAGTTGAGCATGATGAAGACATTATGCGTGCTTCCGATCAGATCATTGACATCGGTCCATTAGCAGGCAATCTTGGCGGCGAAGTTGTTTTCTCAGGTTCGCTGGAAGAGTTGATGAATGACAATAAAAGCTTTACAGCAAAATACCTGAGCAGGGAGTTGAAAATTGAAGTTCCGAAAATCCGGAGAAAATGGAAGGATTTCATCGAATTTCAGGGCTGTCGTGAAAACAATCTGAAAAACCTGAATGTCCGTATTCCGCTGAACATTTTTACCGTGGTTACAGGGGTAAGCGGTTCTGGGAAGTCATCACTGATCAAAGGCATAGTCTTTCCTGCTTTGAAACGCCATTTAGGAGGCTATACTGAAAAAACCGGCAAATACGATAAAATGACCGGCGATCTCAGCCAGATCAGGGCTGTAGAATTTGTTGACCAAAACCCGATCGGTCGCTCTTCCAGGTCAAATCCAGCGACTTATGTAAAAGCCTTTGATGATATCAGGGAGTTGTTTGCCGACCAGCAACTGGCAAAAGTCAGAGGCTATAAACCGGGTTTTTTCTCATTCAACGTACCCGGGGGCAGATGTGAGGAATGCGAGGGAGAAGGCCTGGTAAAGATTGAGATGCAATTTATGGCCGACATCTATTTAACCTGCGAAACCTGTGGAGGAAGACGGTTTAAGGATGAGGTACTGGATGTGAATTACCAGGGAAAAAACATCAGCGACATTCTCGATCTGACAATAGAGGAAGCGATTGCGTTTTTTGAAGAGAAAAAACCAACCGCTACACAAAAAAGAATTATGAACAAATTGAAGCCATTGCAGGATGTAGGATTAGGCTACCTCAAACTGGGACAGGCTTCAAGCACACTTTCCGGTGGAGAAGCTCAGCGCATTAAACTGGCTTCATTTCTTACCAAAGGCTCAGCAGAACAACCCACCTTATTTATCTTTGACGAACCAACTACAGGACTTCATTTTCATGACATCAGCAAATTGCTCGATTCCCTCAATGCCTTGATAGAAAATGGCCATACGATTTTAGTGATCGAACACAACCCCGAAATCATCAAATCGGCCGATTGGGTAATTGACCTCGGGCCCGAGGGCGGCGACAAGGGTGGTGAAATTGTTTTTGAAAACACACCTGAAGAAATGGCAAAATCAGGAATCTCTTATACCGGGAAGTTTTTGAAGGATAAGATGTAATCAGTTATTCAATTTCTCCGGTCATTTGAATTAAAGCCCAAAGATTGTTCTCCCTAAATTTCTAATAATCGAAAGCATACATAGTGGTGACATTCACCAGTTGGTCATACCGACTGCCCTGCGGGCGGAAATAGACATAAAAGGTATATTCGTTGTTGGTTTCAAAAAAGTTACCTTCAGCAAAAGTGAGGTCGCCCACCTTAGAATTATTTGGCAGTAAAATATAATGATAGTTGTAGTACCCTTGTTTAAGAAGCAGCTTTGCTTCAAATCCAAACCGCTCGAAATTAAAAGTAAGTTCTGCCTCACGGAGTAACTGCCAGTTGGTCAATCCACCGAAAATGTAAAGTTTGCCGTCAATCAGGGGTGTAGGATAGGGCAGAAAAAAATTGACAGTACAGTACTCCGACTCGATGGAACTATCGGGCCAGTCCTCAGTCTTGATCAGGAAGCGGCCGTTCATGCTTTCCTGTATTCGCTGATAAACATTTTTATTCTTCACCTCGTCTTCGTGCAAAAAAACCTGGTATCCGTCAAGTGGATCATATTCAATAGCATTCACCCTCATCGAATTGTACCGAAGGCTCTTGATGTCGAAATACCGGTAATCGTTCCCGGCATCGAAGACGCAGGCTCCGGCATTATCGTAGATTAACTCACGACCCGAAACCTGCCTGGGTTTCATGTTTGTAATCGCATTGTCCCAACGACCATTCTGCCTGATGGTGACTTTGATTTCTTTAAAAGGATCAACAACATAAATGTTGGCAGTGTTGATCGAAAATGTGATCTCCTGCTTGAAGTCACGATCTACAACATTTGAAGGCCTGTCAACTACCGCTGAGAGATCTGCTTTTGGATCAATAACATAAAAGCGGCGTGTCAGGATGACTTCATCAGGTTGTTTCTCCAAATAAACTTTAACCAGGTAATTGCCACTTAATTTATAACTGATTACATCGTTCGGGATCATTTTTCGATAATGCACATAAGACTGCATGGTGTTAATTGAATAGTCGTAAGAAGGGATAAAATCGTCAGTAAACGATTCAAGATATTCATTGGGCATTAGGTCCGACGGGTTCCAATCGGCATCACAATGTATGATCGTGTATTCGTATTTGCTGTAATCTGCCGAAAGATCATCAAACGATAACATCAGCTTCTCTTCAGAATGAAGTGCTACAATGGGAGATGACATTTCGAAACCCATTTTATAGAGCAGTACGGAGCGGATATTAGGCTGATAAACAAAATCTTCGTAGCGTAAGTAATCATCACTGAAATAATCGGTTTGCGCAATACCTTGGAGTCCGAAAAAAAATAAAATAATAAAAATCGTGATGTATTTCATCATTGTTTTGGGATTTAGTCTTTTAAAAATCATGCTCAAAAGTATTGAAAGTTTGAAAACTAAAAGAAAAAAATTGAATTGTAGATTCTATCAGCAGATTGTGTTGAATTACCTTTATGCCTCTGAAAAATGAAAATTACCTTTACAAATTCAAAACCATAATCAAATGTTTTGTTAATTTGTCTCAAAAGAATTTGTAATACTCTCAGAAAGAAGATTTTGAGGCAACATCTATTATAAATTTTCAAAAAACTACTGAATCACTTAATTAAAATTTCTAAGTTTGCAGCCTTTTTTACCAGGTTTTTGATACAATTAATCCATCATACATTTCAAACAGAAATATGTCAGAAACTATTACGATCAAACAGGGACTTGACATCAATCTAATGGGAGAAGCCGAAAAGGTGACCAGGCAGGTTGACACCGGGTTGTATGCCATCAAACCAACGGATTTTACCGGTGTTTTCCCAAAAGTTCTTGTACAGGAAGGAGACAGGGTGAAAGCCGGAACTCCACTGTTTTACGATAAATACCGTGAAACAATCAAACTGTGTGCACCTGTTAGTGGAACGATTAAAGAGCTACGCCGCGGTGCAAAGCGTGTGTTGCATGAAATCATCATCGAGCCAGATACGCAGCAGGTTTTTGAAGATTTTGGCAAAGCAGATCCCAACAACCTAACGCGGGAACAAATCACCGAAAAAATGCTTACAAGCGGTGTTTGGCCGGTGATAAGGCAGCGTCCTTACAATGTGATTGCCAATGCGGCTGACCATCCAAAATCAATTTTCATCTCTTGTTTCGACACCAGTCCACTGGCGCCTGATTACAACTACATCATCAATGGACAGGGTGTTACTTTTCAATCAGGACTGGATGCGCTGAAAAAACTGACGAATGGTAAAATTCACCTCAATTTAAAAAGTGGAGTTGCTGCATCAGAAGTTTTTACAAAAGCAAAAAATGTTCAGATCAATTATTTCAACGGCCCACATCCGGCCGGAAACGTAGGTGTTCAGATTAACAAAATAGATCCGATCAACAAGGGGGATATCGTTTGGCATCTTCGTCCACAGGAAGTGCTGACCATTGGCAGATTGTTTACCGAGGGTCGATTTAATTCCGAACGTATTATTGCCATCACCGGCTCTGAAGTTTTAAAACCCCTGTACATAAAGACCAATATCGGGGCAACGATCAGGGAGATTTTAAAAGATAATCTTAATGAAGGTAAACTCAGGTTTATCAGCGGCAACCCACTTACGGGGAAAAAAATTGACAAAAACGGCTTTATTGGTTTTTACGATTCGCAGGTCACCATCCTTCCCGAAGGCGATTATTACGAAATGTTCGGTTGGGTTCTGCCAGGCTTTGGTAAATTCAGCTACTCAAGGACATTTTTTACCTGGCTGCAATCAAAAAACAAAAAATACCGTCTCGATACCAACTTTCATGGCGGTCGCAGGGCGCTGGTAATGACCGGAGAAATGGAAAAAGTATTCCCCTTCGACATTTACCCCATGCAACTGATCAAGGCAATTATGATCGAAGATATAGAAGCGATGGAAAACCTTGGCATCTATGAGGTGGACGAGGAAGATTTTGCTTTGGTTGAATACATCGATACATCCAAAACCGAAATTCAGGAATTGGTGCGCAAGGGACTGGATTTGATGAGAAAAGAAATGAGTTAATTTTAAATAAATCAAGATATCAGCATGAATGCGATAAGAAATTTTGTTGATAAAATCAAACCAAACGTTCAAAAAGGTGGCCGCTTCCACTATTTACACTCTACATTTGAAGCATTCGAAACCTTTTTGTTTGTTCCAAATGACACTACCACCTCCGGAAGCCATATCCGCGATTACATCGACATGAAACGTACGATGAGCGTTGTGGTGATGGCTTTAGTTCCAGTATTATTGTTTGGCATTTGGAACGTTGGATATCAGCACCATCTGTCACACGGCGTGATGGCTTCTTTATGGGACAATATCTTTTTTGGTGCATTAAAAGTTTTACCTATCCTTGTAGTTTCTTATGTGGTTGGGTTGGGAATTGAGTTTGCTTTTGCCCAGATTCGCGGGCACGAAGTAAATGAAGGTTTCCTGGTTTCCGGTTTTTTGATCCCATTGATTGTTCCGCCAGACACACCACTTTGGATGGTAGCGCTTGCAACCGCTTTCGCCGTAGTGATCGGGAAAGAAGTTTTTGGCGGTACAGGAATGAATATTCTTAACCCGGCCCTCACAGCCCGGGCGTTCCTCTTCTTTGCATACCCCCAGGATCTGTCGGGAGACAAAGTATGGATTGCCGAAAAAGCCGATGCCTACTCAGGTGCAACGCCATTGGGACAATTATTGACCAATGAACCGATTTCATCATTACCCAGTGCTTCGGATATGTTCTTCGGGTTTATTCCTGGTTCAATCGGTGAAACCTCAACTTTTCTGATCTTGATTGGTGGGTTGTTCCTCATTTTAACCGGAATCGGAAGCTGGCGCATTATGATTTCAGTGTTTGCTGGAGGGTTCGCCCTGGCATTGCTTTTCAATATTTTGGGTCCGATAGTCGCACCTGACAATGCTTACATGGCTATCCCACCCTATTACCACCTGATCATGGGGGGATTTGCTTTTGGCGCTGTTTATATGGCAACTGATCCTGTAAGTGCTTCTCAAACCAACCGGGGTAAATGGATTTATGGCATCTTAATCGGTGTGATTGCCGTCCTCATCAGGGTATTGAATCCTGCTTATCCCGAAGGTATGATGCTTGCTATCCTCCTGATGAACGTATTTGCCCCTCTTATTGACCACTATGTGGTGGAGGCCAACATCAAGAAAAGGTTGAAAAGATATCAGAAAGCTCAATTAGCAACTACTTAAAAAAACAAGACAATGTTTAGCAACAGGTATATTTTTACATACGCTTCTGTGATGGTCATTGTGGTCGCTGCGGTTCTGTCCATGGCATCACAACTACTTAAGCCCTACCAGGAGATGAACGTTAAAAAGGAGAAATTCCAGGGCATCCTCAGCGCTGCAGAGGTAAAAGTTTCACGTGCTGATGCCAGCGATACTTATTCGCAGTTTATTGTTGAAGAACTGGCCATTGATTCCGAAGGAAATATTGTGAGCCGTTATGCTAAAGGCAAACAGGAACTGGGGGATATCCGGCCATTTGATATCGTCCTGAGGGATGAACTACGGGTAAAACAAGATGCAAAGAACGGTAAGACTTCGAGGTCACCACTTTGGCCACTGTACATCATGGAAAAGGACGGTCAACGTCAGTATATCATTCCATTACACGGTGTTGGTCTATGGGGGCCAATTTGGGGAAACATTGCTTTTAAAAGTGATTTCAACACTGTTTCAGGAACATCTTTCGACCATAAGTCGGAGACTCCCGGACTGGGCGCCGAGATAAATACTGTTTTGTTTCAGGACGAGTTTAAGGACAGGCAAATTTTTGATCAGAATGGTCAGTTTGTCTCAATCAAGGTTGTAAAAGGTGGAGTAGCCAATAGTTCAGTACCTCCCATGCATGGCGTTGATGCCATCTCGGGAGGCACAATTACCAGCAATGGCGTTTCTGAAATGTTGGTAAACTGCCTCGAAAATTATGTTCCATACATTACGAAAAACATCAAGAGCCATGAGTAATACAAAAGAAAATTTGTTTTCACCGAAAAATATCAAACTGCTCACTGCACCGCTTAGTCGCGAAAACCCTATTACAGTTCAGGTGTTGGGTATTTGTTCAGCACTTGCAGTTACCGTGAAACTTCAACCGGCATTTGTTATGGCTATTTCAGTCATGGCAGTAGTTGCAGTGGGCAATGTAGTGATTTCTCTTTTACGTAAAACGATTGCCCCCCGAATCAGGATTATCGTTCAACTGGTAGTGATTGCTGCTTTAGTGATCCTGGTTGACCAGGTGCTGAAAGCCTTTGTTTATGATATAAGCAAGCAACTTTCAGTTTTTGTAGGGTTGATCATCACCAACTGTATCATTATGGGAAGATTCGAAGCATTCGCCATGAGTAACAAAGCATGGCCGTCTTTTCTCGATGGAGTGGGAAATTCTGCCGGTTACGGGATAATATTGATCATAGTGGCCTTCTTCAGGGAGTTGTTGGGTTCAGGCACTGTCTGGGGTTATCATGTTGTCCCACAATTTATGTACGATATCGGTTACAAAAACAATGGTTTAATGATTTTACCCCCGATGGCACTGATCGTTGTGGGAATTATTATCTGGGTACAGAGAACAAAAGACAAAGTGCTGATTGAGAATTAATTAATATCTGGTTGAAGATGTAAGAATTTTGATATCAGACATAAAACAAAAATCTGATTTCGGACATCTGATATGAAGAAATAAATTTCAAATTTTAAAAAATTAAAGGGTAACAGATTAAAATATAAGTAAATACAAAATGGAAAATCTGATAAGCATTTTCGTTCGGTCAATCTTTATTGACAACATGATTTTCGCGTACTTTCTGGGTATGTGTTCTTACCTGGCAGTATCCAAAACGGTAAAAACATCAGTGGGATTGGGGATAGCAGTAGTTTTTGTGCTTGGCATCACTGTTCCGGTGGATTACCTGCTCAACAAATACCTTCTGTCTGCCGGTTCATTATCCTGGATTTCACCTGCCCTTGCCGATGTTGACCTGAATTTTCTCAGTTTTATCATTTTTATCGCTGTAATCGCTTCGATGGTGCAGTTGGTGGAGATGATCATCGAAAAATTTGCTCCGGCACTTTACACTTCACTCGGGATTTTCCTTCCACTGATCGCAGTAAACTGCGCAATTCTGGGGGGGTCGCTCTTTATGCAGGAACGCGAGTATGCCAACATAGCCGAAGCCACATCATTCGGGCTTGGCTCTGGTGTGGGCTGGTTCCTGGCCATTGTGGGAATAGCCGCTATCAGAGAAAAAATCCGCTACAGCCAGGTGCCTGCTCCACTCAGAGGGTTGGGCATTACCTTTATTATTACCGGACTAATGGGCATTGCATTTATGAGTTTCATGGGAATTAAGCTTTAATTGTAAACAATCAAAAATTTAAACAAAGATGGTTTTAGCGACAAGCATCGGAGGAATAATAGGGATTAGCGTTATCATTTTCTTTACCATCATCATCCTGCTGGTATCCTTGCTGCTGTATGCACGCAAAAAGCTGACCCCGCAAGGAAAAGTCAAGATTGTCATCAATGATGAAAAAGAGTTTATTGTTGATCCGGGAAGCACATTACTTTCAACATTAGCTATGCAAAATATTTATCTTCCATCAGCATGCGGTGGCGGCGGCACATGCGCCATGTGTAAGTGCCAGGTGCTTGAAGGAGGAGGATCAATTCTGCCAACTGAAGTAGGCTACTTCACCCGCAAAGAGCAGATGAATCACTGGCGACTGGGCTGCCAGGTAAAGGTGCGGGAAGACTTGAAAATTCATGTTGAACCGGAGATTTTCGGGATTAAAAAATGGGAATGCGAAGTGGTTTCCAATCATAATGTTGCGACTTTTATCAAGGAGTTTGTTGTGAAACTGCCCGAAGGTGAAAATGTGGACTTCAGATCAGGTGGATACATACAGATTGACGTACCACCAGTAGAGGTTGACTTTGGTAAAGATATATTTGTTGAAGAAGAATACCGCGATGAGTGGAATAAATTCAATATGTGGGAGCTGAAAATGAAAAACTCCGAGCCCATCTTCCGCGCTTATTCGATGGCCAACCACCCGGCTGAAGGTAATATTATCATGCTGAATATCCGCATTGCCACCCCTCCATGGGACAGGAAAGCCAACGCCTTTATGAAGGTGAATCCGGGAATTTGTTCATCCTATATATTCTCCCGCAAGCCTGGAGATAAAGTCACCATTTCAGGACCTTACGGCGAATTTTTCATCAAACCAACTGACAGAGAAATGATGTTTATTGGCGGTGGCGCAGGTATGGCTCCAATGCGTTCGCACATCTTTCATCTCTTTCAAACGGAAAAAACAAAGCGTAAAGCCACATTTTGGTATGGTGGTCGCTCGATGAGGGAATTATTCTACATGGAAGACTTTGAAAAGATTCAAAAAGAAAACCCAAACTTCAAATTTCATATTGCCCTTTCCGAACCAAAAGCAGAGGACAACTGGACTGGTTACACCGGTTTTATCCACCAGGTTATTCTTGATAACTATCTTAAAACTCATCCTGAACCTGAGGAAATTGAATACTATATCTGCGGACCACCCATGATGAATTCAGCCATTTTCAAAATGCTTGACGATTATGGTGTGCCAAAAGAGAATATCGCATTCGACGACTTTGGAGGGTAATCTTTAACTTACTCCGTAAAAAACGCCATCAACATGAAACTGAATGAAATATGTTGATGGCGTTTTGCTGTTGTAAGACTCATTATTCAAAGAATTAATCTGAATAGAATTCGCATTCATTTTATAAATCATTGGACAGCATGAGGGAATAACAGATGACTAATCTTGATTTAAGAAATACTTTATAAAATAAAACAGGCTGATGTAAATAATTCACAGCAGCCTGTTCTTAAATTAAGAAGATGTTGTACTTAATTTCTTAGCGTGAGTTTACGTGTTAAGCTGGTTGTACCGTCAGTTAATGTAACAGTATAAAGGCCTGATTCCAAATCCTTGAGATGAATCATTGTTGATTCGGAAATTTTTTGCTCAAGAACCATTGCACCCAGAATATTGGTTAATCTTAATGTATAATCTCCTCTTTGCGTGACTTCTACAAAAAGTTCCCCTTTAGATGGATTGGGATAAATCCGGAAGAATTCAACTGCTGGTACTGACACCCCTGTACATATCGAAACTACAATTGTTTCTTCGGCGAAATCACTACAATCTGTTGCAGGATCTACAAAAGTATAGGTAATGATATGTGATCCGAGACCTGCAATCGCCGGGTAGAAAATGCCATTTTCTACGCCAGTGCCTGAATAAATACCACCTTCGGGCATACCGCCCTCGAGCAGGAATGGATCCCAGTACTCGCATACTTCATCCCATGGCATCAATGTAACCTCGGGTGAAATGTTGACTGTGATGGCATCCGGGCTTTGGGTGCTGCTGTTGTTGCTTCCGCTGGTAACAGTAAGTGATACGTCAAAAAAACCAGGGGTTTCGTAAGTAACCAGAGGATGTTGCAGTGAAGATGTTGATGGAGTTCCCCCTTCAAAAGTCCATGACCATGAGGTTGGATTTCCGGTTGACTCGTCAGTAAACTGCACCTGTCCACCTTGACAAATTTCAGATTGATCCGCACTAAACCCAGCGACCATCGCCGGAGCGCAAAGTGCAAAATAAGGATCAAAACAGGTTACAGTTGGCGGCCAGCATACATCAAAATAAAATGAACGGTCAGGGCAAACTACCACCCAGGTAGGGTATCCATAGAAAGGCTGTCCGGCGATAGCGATGTTGATAGCGGCAGGTCCGCCACCCTGAGTACCGGCACAGGGATGAGTAGTCCCGTGTTGTGCTTTGAAAGCATTAATCTGAGCGTTGTTGTCGTAAGGTGAAAGGCCCCAGAAGTCAATCCCTTGCTGTCCGTGACCATGATTAACGTATACTTCTTCAATTAATGGAGCATACGCTATACAACTGCTTCATGTAGTGAAGAAAAGGTCGAGCATGATGGTCATGCCCTGATCAAGGGTTTCGTAAAGATTACGGGTTACCCCGTCGGAGTCGGTAATGGTAAAATCGCCCATCTGGTTGGAGCCTTTCACCATGTTGGCAGTGATCGGATGATGTGGAGCACACCTTCCGTCGTCAGTCATTTCCTGGGAATGCACTGCTGAAGAAAAGACCACAATAAAAAAAAGTAATAGCAGCTTTTTCATAAAATAATTAGTGTTAGTTAGACATTAAAAACCTCGTAAAAATAAAAATATTTAAATAGATACTTTTGTCAAAGTTTAAAATGCTGAAAAAATTACACTTAGTATGATGAATAATTCGTTTTTAATTGTTCTAATGTTGATTATTTCAAATTTTCAATCGATGGCTCAGAAAAAAGATACGATCGTTAGAATTGATTCCTTTAAATCACAGTATGTTACAGCCCGTACTGTTGATATCTGGCTGCCCCCTGGTTATCAAACTGAACCTAAAAAAAGATTCCCGGTGCTTTACATGCACGACGGTCAAAACCTGTTTGACTCAAAAATTGCATACGGCGGGCAAGCCTGGGGCGTTGACAGCACAATAAAACGGGTGGCAAAGCAGGGATTATTTACTGAAATCATAGTTGTTGGTATCTGGAATACGTTTTATCGTTTTACAGAGTATATGCCTGAAAAACCATTCCTCAGGCTTAGTGATGAGATGCAGGAACTTCTAACAGAGGAATATGAAGGAGAACCTAAGGGTGATGAATACCTGAAATTCCTGGTTGAGGAATTAAAGCCTGTGATTGATCAAAATTTCAGAACTCTTCATGACACTGATCATACAATGATCATGGGGTCCAGCATGGGCGGACTGATTTCTGCCTATGCTTATTGTGAGTATCCGGAAGTATTTGGCAGGGCCGGATGCCTTTCGACGCACTGGATCGGAAGTCTTGAAGGCGATTTTGAAGAGTTTTCGAATGCCATGGCAGCTTATTTTGCCGACAATTTACCAGCTCCCGGCAATCACAAAATCTATTTTGATTTTGGTACGCTTAACCTCGATGCCTATTATGAGCATCATCAGCTAAAAATTGATTCAGTGATGAAACAGTGTGGCTATACACATAATATAGACTGGCTTACAAAAAAATTCCCCGGTCACGACCACAATGAAAAATCCTGGAGATCGAGGTTAAATATCCCTCTGAAATTCCTGGCCGGAACCGAGTAATTTTCGTCGGAGATTAAGAAGAATTTAAATCGGAACCTTTAGCTCTTAGATAGCCGAAGCACATTTAACCCATTTTGCGTTAAAAAAGCACCAGACATCCTTTTAATGCTGATTGGAGCATGTATTTGTCTTTTATCCTTTCGTCTGTTCCCTCTTAATTAATCTTAAAACTCAATGAAGTTTGGATTTACGTTGGCATAATAGCTATATTTGAGCCCAATTTTAATTTCTTTAAATTGAAGGGAAAGGACAAACTATGGAAATGAACGAAGTCGTGGCCAGGTTGCCAAAACACCTGATGAGTCTGATCATTGACCAACCTTATAATGACTATACCTGGCAGGATCATGCCGTGTGGCGCTATGTGATGCGTCAAAATGTGGAATATTTGAGCAAGGTTGCACATGGTTCCTATATTGATGGCTTAAAACGTACTGGAATCAGTCTTGATCTGATACCTCACATGTATGGAATGAACAGGATACTGAAGGAAATCGGTTGGGCAGCAGTGGCAGTTGACGGCTTTATTCCTCCTTCAGCTTTTATGGAATTTCAGGCTTACAATGTCCTGGTCATAGCTGCCGATATTCGGCCCGTTAGCCATATCGAATACACACCTGCGCCCGATATTATTCACGAGGCCGCCGGACATGCCCCCATCATTGCCGATCCAACCTACTCTGCCTACCTGCGGAAGTTTGGCGAAATCGGAGCGAAAGCTTTTTCGTCAGCTAAAGATTATCAGCAATACGAAGCCATCAGGCATTTATCTATACTTAAGGCTGATCCTTATACGCCAAAATCTGTGATTGAGAAAGCGGAAACTTTTCTTCATGAAATTGAGAAAAACCTTGGCCATCCTTCTGAAATGGCACTCCTTCGGAATTTACATTGGTGGACGGTTGAGTATGGCTTGATTGGCGATCTGAGAAAACCAAAAATTTATGGAGCTGGATTACTTTCCTCAATCGGTGAAAGTTATAGTTGCCTGAAAGATGATGTGCTCAAGTTGCCTTACTCGATCGAGGCTGTGAATTATAGTTTCGATATTACCAAACCTCAGCCACAACTATTTGTAACACCAAACTTCGACCATCTTACAGAGGTACTTAACCAGTTTTCAGGTTTTATGGCATTCCGCAGGGGAGGACTTTATGGGTTAAATCAGGCAATTAATTCCGAAAATATTGCAACCTGCGAGTACAGTTCCGGGCTTCAGGTATCAGGGATATTCAGCGAAGTGATTGCTGAAGGAGTTCAGCCGGTCTATCTGAAAACAAACACGCCAACGCAGTTGAGTTACAAGAATCATCAACTTGCAGGACATGATAAAGGGTATCACGCGCATGGGTTTGGTTCACCCGTGGGAAAATTTAGGGACACAGAAATTCCACCGGAGTTCCTCTCGTACAATGAATTGGTGGCCATGGGCATCGAAACCGGAAAACCGGTTCAAATTGAATTTGCTTCAGGTGTGAAAGTTACCGGCCAGCTTGAGAATATTTTGATCAAAGAAAATTCTAACCTGATTTTTTCATTCACCGACTGCATGGTGGTTTACAGAGATCAGGTTTTATTCAAACCGGAATGGGGTAAGTTTGATATGGCTGTTGGAAGTTCAATCAGTTCTGCCTATTCCGGCCCTGCCGATCCTGATATGTTTGGTTATGCATACCCGGTTCCACATGAAAAGACCCATAAAATCAAGCATTCGGCCGAAGCGTTGAAATTACATCAGTTCTATGGCGACCTGAGAAAGTTAAGGGAAAGTGGATCAACTGATCCCGATCTTACCGGCATCTGGAAGTCGGTAAGTCAAAATTATCCTGATGAATGGCTTCTTCCAATGGAAATTCTCGAGTTGGCAACCAAATTTGCTTTTAATGAACTTTCAGAAGAAATTCACTCCTATTTAATCAGAAAGCAGCATGAAAATAGCAGCCTGGTTAATTTGATCAGCAATGGACTAAGTCTGATAGGAAATTAAGGGATATCAAATGATTAGTACAAGCTGTATTTAATAAAATTATACCCGACACTCAGTCCTATGAAATAATTATAGATTTTATTTTTAGAATTGCTCACACTGCTGAAATCATCGTTTCCGGTTGCAATATAATAGTTACCGGAGCCTGAGGAGGATGAACTTTTTAAAGGAAAATAAGCCAATAAACCAATATCAAAAAGGTTATCCGATTTGTTGCCAGAAAGGTTGAAAAAGCCATTGATCCTGAACATCAGCGCCGGTGAGATGGCGTTTTTCTGAGAGATTTCCTCAATCTTCTTGTCTACGTCTGTATAATAGTTGTAAAAAGGGTCATCGGTTATGGGCTGTGGATTAAACGCTGTGTAAATTCCATGCCGCGAAAAGCTACCGGTGATGTCATAAGAGGTTTCAAATGGAACTGTAAGGTTAATACCAGTCTGAAATGACAAAGCCTGTAAAGATTTGGTCTTATCAGGAAATACTTTTCTGATTTCAGCAAATAAAGGCACTACTAAACCATTGCTTGCGGTAATATCGGTGTAATCTGTTCCGCTAACGAACACTTCAACCGGTGTGCCTAGTCTGTCCACGTAATCATAACCTACCTGCTCAAAGTTTTCACTGGTAATCTTGTATTGATATTGATAGTACGAAATACCAAGCCCGACGCCCAGGAATATATTTCTGCGATGTCTCAAAATATCTGGATTATTTGTGGAGAACCAGTTTCCAAATCCATTGAGAAAATCATCCATATTCAAATGCTTGACCAGCTCAATTCCAAATCCAAACTGGTACCCTGTTGCATTTGTAAAAGTTGATTCAGATGAAAAGTTCGCCAACTGGTTCTCGCTCTGACTGATCATTCCACCAAGCCCTCTGACCGACCATGAAAATCCATTCCACTTATAGGGTTGAACGGGAATCCAGAAACCATCTACATCTTGTGAATTCACTTTTCTACCCGCCCTTTTCCAGTCTGACGAAATATAATACCTACTCCCATCGCGATCAATCACAGTGTCAACTAATATTGATGCCCTGTTAGGGATTAGGCCAAGGTTTACCTTCCCTTCATTATTGGTTTTTGCAATCAACTTGCGGTTATTGATGGTTTCATCGTACTCGATACGAATATGACTAACCATCCCAACAGGCAAATAATCCGGGTCATAAGGTTCGACATTTGGATTGAAGAATGTCAAAATAACATTTGACCTGGCAATGTTTTCATCCACCAGTCGGATAGCGGTGATTTTCGGCTGATCATTAATCAGTTCCATTTCGACAAAATAACTTACTGCACTGACAACCGACCATCGGTTGTTGCCAAATGATTTTCTTATTTCGAATTGCAACTTGTTGGTTTTACCCAGGTTTGTGGTGTCAAAAGCTATTTCGGTGAAATTGAAACTGAAATCAGTGATTTTGTGGGTATCGTACCCGGTCTTGATGATGTCAATATAATCGCTAATGGTTACCAGTTCAAGGTATTTTCTGATTGTTGGCAATTCGGTGGATCTTAGCGTTGAATCTGGTTTGAAAGGAACATCGAAAACAATACGGGCATCCGGAGAAAAGCAATTTCTGAAAATACTTTCCCACGAAGGATCGTAGGCTCCCGTATTCATATCTCTGAAAAGGGAAGCATCGCGATAATCGTTCAATAACAAACGCGCCGCGTTCAACTTTTCATCATTGACGGCTCTTTGCCCTTTCACCGAGGGTAAAACCAACAGAAGTATCATGCCAGCAACAAGGATTTTGGTTAGATTTTTCATTGTCAGCATGTTATTGAACAATTAATTTGTAATTAAACAAACTTACCGGCGTACGGACCTTTAGCAGATAAACACCAGAAGTGATTGTGCCCGTAAGCGACAAATCCACATTTTCTTCGTGGCTGGCGGCTTTAAAATTACGACTATAGATCATCTGACCGGAAATACCGTAAATTTCGATGACACCGCCCTGTGTATTCACTCCGGGTGCAAACCTTACAGTAAAAAGGCCATTTCCCGGATTCGGATAAACGGTGATGGATTTGTCGGTAATTTCGTCAATATTTACCGGAACATTGAAAAACGAACGGGAACCACAGGAAGTCTCATCGAAATAGGCAATCACAAAATAGCTATAAACCAATGGATTAAATACGTGGCCATCGGGCAGGCGGCAATACCAATCATTTTTATCCGGAATGATATATTCCTGAACAAGCTCACCCGCGGCATTTTTCTGCAACCAACCCCATTGATAGGATTTGGCAAGGGTATCGGAACTGTAGAGCATATTGTCATTTTCTTTTCGCAGCACTGTTGAAGGTGGCGGCGCTTCAATATTGGTTACTTCAATTGTTTTGATGAATGGATCAGCAGCGCAGTCAAATTGGTTGAAGGCATAAAGGCGCAGAATATAGTTTCCGGGGGTGTCTCCCCAGTTGACAATGGCTATATTTCCAGAAACATCATAGGGGAGGGAACTGTTGGCAAACACACCTCCCGGGTTTTCATCATCAAGTTCCCATTTGAAATATACGCTGGGTTGGGGGTTGGGAACCTGGTAAATGACTCCTGCCTGGTCGCTGCAAACGGTCAATTCCCCGTCAAAACCAAAGGCTTCAGGCAGTTGATTGACTATGATGGTAAAATTATCCGAAACGGTGCGGAAAAAGTTTGTCACCTCAAGGCGATACGTGGTCGTTACTTTTGGTCCAAATACCGGAGTTAAAACGGTTGGATTTAGCGATAAAATTGAATCCGGAGGATCAGCAGTCCAGAGGTAAGTGCTTGATCCATAAGTGTCGGTGATGTTGGCTGAAGGATAACCCGGGTCGTCGGGATTCAACATTTGACCAAAGCAGATGGCAGTGGATTTCGGGGTTAATGTTACTGCAGGATCAATTTTGTAAGCAGCAAAGGGGAGAATTTCGGTGGTATCAGTAATTCCCAGGCCTGTAATTTCGATCCTTGGTGGAAGGAAATAATAGGGGATCGCAAGCGCTGTATCAATCAGTGGAGTGATGGTTCCAATCCAGTTTTCCGGAACGAACTGGTAAGCATACGTTCCTGATGCATTGGTTTTTACAATGGAATCGTAAAGTGCAACCGAAACGCCGGCTAACGGCTGAAGGGGATCATTTTGTATAAAAACCTGTCCGCTCACCGGGAAAAACTTTCCTGGCCTGGTGTTCTGGTCAAACCAAAACTCTGTGGCGACCGAGCTGCTGATATCGAATTGAAGTTTGGATGACCGGCGCAAAAAAGAGTTGTTGTTCGAATCAACCCTCAGATAGAACTGATCGTTGCCTGCCAGAGTGAGCGACTGGGCCGACCAGTTCAGTGAGTCTTTGCTGATTTGGAACCAGTCAAACGTTTCACCTTTACGCACTGTGTATTGGGAAACGTTTGAATAGGAATTGATCGTTTGCACCGTACCTGTCCAGTCAAGACTGTCAAGGGCTGATGGGCGTAAAATGATGTAAGGGAAATTCTGATAAATGGAAACAGTGTCCGTAACTTCATCCGGACGATCAACATCGAAAACTTTGATTTTCGCCAGCCGGGAGTTGGGGTCATTGTTCAGATTTACAAATACAGTTAAAGTATCATTTTCGATCGTAGTATTTGCAAGGTCGATCATACCTTCAACATCATCAAACACATCAAAACCCAGTTGATCTACATTAACTCTTGTTGCTTTGAAATAGAGTGTATCGCCTGAATACCTTTGAGCAAGCTGTTCGCGCGGTTCCATCAGGATATATTGATCTAAAGCTGAATACTGATAAACAGATACGCTATCCTTCACCGTCGGGTTTCCTGATTCCTGAATCACAATATTTGCCGCTCGTGCTGATAAATCTTCATTAGCTGCAATGCTGAGCCTGATCTTATTACCCAGGTTCTGAAAGTCAATCCAATCCTGGTAGATGGTTGTATCAGCAAATTCCCATTCTTCGACATTTACAAGCGTCAGATTAAAATCAACGGCAGGATGGCCAAGGTGAGAGACTTTCTTTTCGCGCGGCGCGGCCAAAATATAAGGATCTTCGGCAGCAAACTGATAAATGGTCACTGAATCATAGACAGCAGCATTAGCCTGACTAAATATGTAAACCGTTTCCTGCCTGGCTTGCAGGGATTCGTTCAACAACACAGTAAGTCGCAATTTATCGGGTGTATTGCTACCCTGCTCAATCCATTCAGGGAGTTGTACCGGATCAATCACCCAATTGCCGACATTCACAGAGGTGATGTGAAATTCAATCTCAGCCCCCGTAAACTGAACGCTCTGCTCACGTGGCGCAGCGAGCAAAAAAGTGTCGAGAGCCGAATATTGATAGATCCATACCGAGTCCATCACAGAAGTATTTGTACCATCACTGAAAAAAATATTTGCCTCCCTGGTTTGAAGCGATCCATTTTCCAGGATCTTCAGCTTCAACCAATCCTGACCGGATTCATTCACTTCAATCCATACAGGTACGGATGCGGGATCAACTTCCCATGCAGCGACGTTCACCCTTGTTATGATAAAATCAAGCGATTCAGTTTCAGTGTGCGCAACCCATTGTTCGCGAGGGGCAGCCAGCAGGAAAGTATCAAGTGCAGAATATTGATAAACAGAAACCAAATCGAAAATATCCGGATGGTCATTCACAGAAAGTTTGATCGTGGTCTGCCGGGTTTCAAGAGTATTATTTGGTTGCACATCAAGGGTAAACTGAGAAAAAGTTGAAGTCACCAATCCAATCCATGAGGGAACTGAAGCCATTTCAACCTGCCATCCTGCAACATTTGCAGAGGTTACCTCAAAAACAACATTGTCATTTCCCAAATGGCCGATCATTTGTTCACGGGGCGCTGCCAGCAGGAAGGTATCAAGTGCCGAATATTGATAAACAGAAACCAAATCGAAAATATCCGGATGGTCATTAACAAAAAGTTTTATGGTAGCCTGACGCGTAACGAGGGAATTGTTTTGTTGTACCTGAATAATGAACTGAGAAAAAGTTGAAGTCGCCAATCCAATCCACTCAGGCAGCGACGCTGTTTCAATCTGCCATGCTTCCACATTTGCAGAGGTCACTTCAAAAACACTATTGTCATTCCCCAAATGGCCGATCAGTTGCTCGCGGGGTGCTGCCAGCAGGAAAGTATCAAGTGCCGAATATTGATAAACAGAAACTAAATCGAAAATATCCGGATGGTCATTAACAAAAAGTTTTATGGTAGCCTGCCGCGTAATGAGTGAATTATTTTGTTGTACCTGAAGAATAAACTGAGAAAAAGTCGAAGACACCAATCCGATCCATGAAGGAAGCGAAGCTGCTTCAACCTGCCATGCTTCAACATTTGCAGAAGTCACCTCAAAAACAACATTGTCATTTCCCAAATGGCCGATCATCTGTTCACGGGGCGCTGCCAGCAGGAAAGTATCGAGAGCAGAATATTGATACACAAAAACGGAATCATAAATATCCGGATGACCGCTAACAACAAGCCTGATCATTGCCTGGCGGGTATCCAGTGTTTCGTTTTTTTGCACATCAAGTGTAAATTGAGACAAAGTTGAAGTCACCAATCCAATCCATTCAGGAAGTGAACCCGTTTCAACCTGCCAGTTCTCCACATTTACGGAGGTTACACCGAAACTCAAACTGTTGTTTCCATCATGCCCTACCCATTGTTCTCGTGGGGCTGCCAAAAGGAAAGTGTCAAGCGCTGAATATTGATAAATCCAAACTGAGTCCATTAAGGAAGCATTTGCAGTATCCCTGATAAAAATGTTTGCTATTCGGGTTTGAAGCGAACTGTTTTCCAAAATTTTAAAACTTAGCAACTCCTGACCTGATGCATTCACTTCAACCCAAAATGGCACAGATGTCGGATCAACCCCCCATTTAGCAACATTTACGGGTGTAACCTGGAAGTTCAGGTTTTCGTTTCCGGTGTGAGCAACGGCCTGTTCACGCGGAGAAATAAAGAGATAAGACTCAGGGTAGGCTTCCTGGAAAATGATGGCCTCGGTATAAAGATTTGAATTGCCGGTGTCCCGAACCTTGAAAGTGGTTTGCCGCGTAAAGGTGCTGGTGCTTGGTGCGACATCGAAAATGAGGTTAGTTCCGTTGACTTCATAAGCATTGATCCATTCCGGCTGCCCGTTTTCAAAAAATACTTCCCAGGCAGACACATTCAGGGCTTCAACTACAAAAGGCGCTGTTAACCCACCTTCAAACGAAACTGACATGAATTCTGGCGTGATGTGTATGTAGGTTGGCGCCCCACCCTGTATCACCATCACGCTGTCATAAACGGCAGGGTTGTTGGAACTGGATACTTTAATCGTAGCGGTCCGGAGTAAAGTGGTAGGATTTTCGGAAAAAGCAACTTCAATGGCAGTGCTGTCATTGTTAAATACAGGAGTCAACCAATCGGAATCATCTTCCAATGTTAACACTGAAACATTATTTGCTGTAACTGAAAATAGAGCTGCCAGGGCAGTCTGGTTCCAGTTTGCATATTGCTCTCTTGGCGACAAAATGATGTAAGGCAGGTTGGCAGGGTACTGGAAAATACTCAACACATCTTTGATGGCAGGGTTGTCAGTGCTGGTGACGGTAACTTCCGCAGTTCTAACAGTGCTCGAGTTGTTTGCATCAACCACTACCGTAAAACTGTCGCTGTTGGTGCCGGCCGAAATGCTTACCCAGGGTTGATTATCAACTAC
This sequence comes from Bacteroidales bacterium, assembly GCA_014860585.1. Taxonomy (NCBI): domain Bacteria; kingdom Pseudomonadati; phylum Bacteroidota; class Bacteroidia; order Bacteroidales; species Bacteroidales bacterium. The sequence continues at coordinate 68,154 of JACZJL010000012.1, forward strand.
ATTGAAACTATTGACAAAATACTTTGTCACTTCAAACTCAAACGTACCACCGGGATCCGGAAGCACTTTTTCCTTCGGATTTAAAAGAATATATGCTGCCGATTGGTAAATTGTAATCGTGTCGCTGATGACAGGGCTGCCGCCAGAGACTTTGATTTTAGCTTCCCTTGCGGTAGGTGTTGAATTTTGGGTAACATTAACAATCAAAGGACTTATGCCCGGTAAAGAAGTTATTGAAATCATAGTCCCCGGATTATTGATTATCTCGGTGTTCCAGGTTGTATTCGAAAAGACCATCACTTCAATTGTGCCTGCATCGGGATCAATGAAATTTTCCGTTGGTGAGACATAGAGGTAGGGACCCTGTCCGGCCTGTTGTAAGATTGTAACTGTTGAGTTAACTGCAGGATTGTTTGTTGCCGATAATTGAATATCAACCTGTCGCGACATTGCTGTTGTGTTTGGCTGCAGCTCAAAAGTTATTAAGTCGGGCGAGCCGGTATGTGTTTGGTTTTTAATTGAAACCCAGGTTATACCGGCAGGAATTGTTGCTACCCAATCGTTAATATTAAAATAGATTACCGAAAAAGGATCAGTTATCCCGCCTTCCTGCGGTATAGGCATAAATTCTGGTGATACAAGAAGAACAGGTTGCGGAGCTGGTTCCTGGATAATATAGGCAGTAAAACTTAAAGTATTAGTTACCGGACCGAGAATCAACACGGCATCAATCGGAGTTTGACGCGCTGTAAATTCGTTATTTGCATCCACAGCAATCGTAACCTTCTTGGTACTATAGTTAATAACAGGTGCATTCACCCAGGTTGCTGCCGGAGGAATAGTGATCGAGAATGTGGCTGAAGTGATCTGCCCTTCGGTGATGATATCAAATTGAGCCGATTCAGTTCCATCGTAAGCAACAATGTCAATCACCGGGCTGAGCGATAAAGTAGTGATCATAGCCCCTGACTTGTTTGGTGATCCTGACTTTCTATTTCCTGATAGATAATCAATAACATCATCAGTGGCTAATTTTTCCTTGGAGTGTTCAACTATTTCACTAATCACCCGTTCATATTTTTCCGATCTGTAGTCCTCTTTTGATTGTGCCATTGTTCTGACCACAGAGGAAAAAACAATCGTCAATATTAAAAGGTATAGGTTCAATTTTTTCATAACATGCATTTTTATTTCAATAATTGATCCTGGGTATTAATGCGGGCGCCGGCCAGGCTATTTTTCAAATTTTGTGCAGATTCTGCCGGCAACCGGTTGCTTCTGATGTAAACCCATTCCAGTCCATTCATGCTTTCCATTGTAACTGGTAAAGTCTTTAGTTCAGGCATCCAAAGGCTTAGTCTTTTCAAATTGCTCAAATTACTTATTTGAGTCGTCAGTTCAGTGATTGTTTCCGAGGTAATACTGAGGTCGGTTAATTGAGTTAGTCTGGTAAATTGCTGCGGGAACTGCGCAAGTTCTGTCAAGTCGAGCATTAGCGATTTTAGATTGGGCAATTGCAGAAGCTGTTCGACTAACTTATCTACATTGGTTTCCTGCCGGATGGATATACTCAGGTGCTGCAGATTTTGCAAACTGTCTATGGAAGCAGGTAAGTTAATTATGGGATTATCATTAATTACCAGATGGGTAAGGTTGCTTAAGCCGGTGATTTCGGGTGGAAGTTCAGCTATTTTATTGCCATTCAAATAGAGATGCCTCAGCTCGGTCAATTCTCCAATTCCCTGAGGAACTGTAGCAATGCCGTTCCCACTTAACACCAATCTCCTTAATTTTTTCAAATCTGAAATTCTGTCGGGTAGGTTTGTGATTTTATTTTCACTGATGGTAAGATGGGTAAGATTCTTTAACTGAAAGATTTCCTGCGGAATTTCAGTAAAATTGTTTCTGCTCACATCAAGCCGTGCAAGATTGACATTTTCTGTAATTCTTTCTGGGAGCTTATTCAAATTGGCGCCTGACAAGTCAATTTCTGTAATTTGCAAAATCCGTGCTCTGTCCAAAAGCTGGTATTTTTCCAATTCAAAGAGCAAACCCTTATCAACATTGACCAACAACCTTGTGAAGTCGGTAATTACCGGACTTGTAGTGGCTATGTAGGTAACAGGCCGTAAGGTAGTACTAAATAATTCGGCCACCTTCGCCGGGTCAAGCTGGCTATTTCCCTGCAAATCCAGGAACAACAAATTTTCCATATTAGCCAGATTGCCGGGGATAGCAGTAAGAGGGTCAATTCTGATGAGAAGAACATCCGAATTGAACTGGTAATCCGGTTGTCTTTCGACAGATGAAATGACGATCTTCCGCTGATTATATGCCAAATCAATAACTAAATCATCCATGTCAAACTCAGGATTTCCTCTGAGATCAATTTCAGTCAGACCGGTCATATAATCGTACATAAGGTTAAGAGATCTAATGTTATTGTTGGCCAGTGAAAGTTTTTTCAGTGATGTTAAAAAGGACAAATCGGGAAGTTCAACAAGATTGTTATTGTTTAAATCGAGCTTATTTAAAGTGAAAAGGAAACCAACATTTTCGGGAAGGCTTTTCAGACGGTTGTTGCTTAAATCCAGCTCAGTTAGCATTTTCAATTTACCGATTCCTGTTTCAAAAGGCTGTTCGGCAGCAATTTCAGAAATTATACCCAATAAGTCACTGTAGGGGAGGATTTTTAATTCTTCATTCAGAACAGTCAATAATTCAAGCCGTTCTTCATCGGATAAAAATCCCTTTTCAAAATATTGTGTGTGCAATTTATCAATTTGATCATAATCAGACTGAATTCCTATATAGATGTCAATTATTTGAATAATGTCAAATAAAGCATTCTCATTCATCAAACCAATGGCTGTATTTATTCTATCCCAGGCTTGCAGGCTGTCTAAACTTGAAATCTCCTCCGTAAGTTCATCAATTGCTGTTGGCTCGTGCAACGATTCGATTTCATTGTTTGCCAGATTCAAAATTTCAAGTTTGGTTAAGTCACCGATTTCCAGAGGAAGGGTCTTTAGCTTATTTCCACTCAGATTGAGGCTTTCAATATCCTTCAGGAGCGTAATCTCCGAAGGTATTTCACTCAATTGATTATCCTGCATATTCAACTCAATAAGTGCTGACAATTGGATGACTTGATTCGGAAATGATTGAAAATGATTACCGGAAACATTAAGTTCAGTGAGCAAATGAAGACTTTCGAAGCTGGCCGGTAAATCAGTAAGTTGATTATTACTCAGATCAAGGCGCTCCAGTTTTGTCAAATCACCTATGACCGAAGGAAGTTCAACTATTTTATTTCTGCTAATGTTCAATTCAATCAGATTGACCAGTGAATCAATGCTGTCGGGTATCTCCTTTAAGCTGTTGTTGCTCAGATCGAGTCTCTTCAGGTTGGTCAACTTGTTGATATCATCAGGAATGTGGTGGATCTGGTTGCTGCCCAGGTTCAATTCGGACAAAGTAAACAATGAGGTTACTGACAGCGGAAATTCCGAAATCCGGTTGTCATTCAGATTGAGTGCAACAAGTTTATCCAGATTACTGATAATGGTCGGGACGGAATTGATACGGTTCCCTTTTAATCCAAAAAAAATGAGTGATTTGAGATCAAACAGTTCGTCAGGCAGTTCGGTGATTTGATTATCTGACAAATCAAGGGACAAAAGTTTTTGGAGTTTCGAAATATCATTGGGAACCATTACAATCCGGTTACCACTTAGGTTCAGCTCGGCAAGGCTATCAAAATTGAAGATCAGGGAGGGAAAATCGGTAAAATTGTTACTACCCAGCCTAAGTCTCGAAAGTTGCTTAAGTTCTTGCATTTTTGGCGGTAACACATCAATCTGGTTATTGCTCACATCAAGCAGGGTAAGGCTAGAAAGACTATCAATATGTTTTGGCAGGTTCGAGATGTAATTACCGGCAAGTAACAACTCATTAAGTTTCTTTAGTTTGGTTATCGCTTGTGGGACCGAATCCAGAAAGTTATTGGAAAGGTCTAA
>JACZJL010000013.1 GCA_014860585.1 Bacteroidales bacterium
GTTGAAAATCCAAATGAAAGACTTTTGAGACAGTCTCTTTTGTTTTATCCTTTGCCTAACCGGCAGTTTGTATTAAACCTATGAAAATCCGAATCAGAATCCCATTAAAGCTGAGGCTATTCCTACCGGTCTCACTCATCATCATTGTTGTTGTAACAGCAGTTACAGCGCTATTTATCAACCGGTCGATCAATACGTTCAATGACCAGATCAGTAAAAACCTCGAACTCGAAGTAAAAACCATTTCCAAGATGTTCGAACGTGAGAGCATATTAAAGTTGGAGAAGGTACAGTCAAACCTAAGGGTTGCCAACTCCTACTTTTACAACTTCCCCCTGGAAGTCATCAATAAAACAATCGAAATAGATCTGGAAAATCAGGAAAATGGCATGATCCATAAAGGGGTGATAAATGAATGGAAATACAATTCAAAGCCTTTGCTTAACAGTGTTGAGTTTGTGGATTACCTCGAGGGGATTATTGGTGGTACCATCACCATTTTTCAGAAAAGTGACAGTGGTTTTGTCAGGGTATCAACCAATGTGAGGAAAGTGAGCGGACAGCGTGCCGTCGGAACTTATATCCCGAATAGTTCAAAAGTTATTGAAGCGATCATGAAAGGCGAGGTTTATTTTGGTCGGGCATTGGTTGTTGACGAGTGGTACACCACCGCCTATGAGCCCATTTCGATTGATGGCCAGATTGTCGGAATTCTTTATGTTGGAGATAAGGAGAAAGATATGGATGAGTTGAAGAAAATACTCCATACGCTGAAAATCGGGAAAAGTGGTTACCCTATGGTTTTTGACAAGGATGGCCACCTTATGATCCACCCGTTCCTCAAAGACGGATCGTCAAAAGAAAGTACCTTTTTCAAACAAATGAAAGGCCTGGAGCAGGGACAATTTGAATTCAAAAAAGGGGAAGAAAGAAAAACAGTAGCGTTTCGGTATTTCGAAAAGTTCGAGCTATACATTGCCGCCTCTATTATTCCAAAAATCGAAAACCGGGATTTTGTTCAGCGGGCAATCAGAGGAGCGGCATCAGTTGGGATCCTTGCTGTGTTGCTGCTCATGGGTCTCATCTATCGGTTCACAACCGAGCGCCTTTACCGCTATTTTAGCGAGTGGCAAATGTCGAAGAAAAAATTGGCTACTGCTGAATTAGCGCTGAAACATTCAGAAAAACTGGCCAACATGGGTCAAATTTCAGCCGGTATTGCCCACGAATTGAACAACCCACTTGGAGTAATCACCATGTACAGTAACATCCTGCTCGAAGAGTTGAAAGATGACAACCCAATAAAAAGTGACATTAAACTGATAGCAGAGCAAGCTGACAGGTGCAAAAATATTGTTAGTGGTCTGCTGAATTTCGCCCGAAAGAACAAGTTGAAGGTTGAAGAAGTTGATATTGTAGATTTTATGAAACGCAGTCTGAACAACGTAGTTATCCCTCCAATTGTGAAAACAAATGTCAATTCCGAAATTGAAGACCCGATGATCATGATGGATACCGACCAGATGCTACAGGCTGTGACTAACCTGGAAAAAAACGCTGTGGAAGCCATGCCTAAAGGAGGAGAGATAAACATTCATATTGATGGTGATGCTGAAAATGTTCAGATCCGAATTTCAGATACAGGTACCGGCATCGCCAAAGAAAACATTGAAAAACTGTTTACACCATTTTTTACAACCAAAGAACTCGGAAAAGGAACCGGATTAGGATTGCCTTTGGTTTATGGCATTATTAAAATGCACAAAGGGAAAATTGCTGTCAAATCCAATAATGATCCTCACGAGGGCAAGACAGGAACAGAGTTCATTATTACTTTACCGAGGATTAATTAGGTTAAAGAATGGAGGAACGAGTGATGGAGTGATCATACGGATGAAATTGTAGCGATTACCAAAAATGTGAAATTTTTACATAAAGCGGCTAAAGTACCTGGAATATATAAAGTTGGGAGCAATTAGACGGGTTAATTCAGACTGTTGAGCGTTTAAAAATATAAGAATTCTTACCTATAAAAACTATAACCATGAAGCTAAAATTATTGATCGTTGACGATGAGCCTGGCATCAGATCGGGTGTGGAACGCGTATTGCGCAATTTCACGGTGGGTTACCCCTTTATGGAAGAAGATTTTTCGTTCGATATCCTTGAAGCCGATACGGGCGAAAAAGCCATCGAAATGATCGAATCCATGCCCCTTGATATCATTCTGCTCGACAACAAACTACCGGGAATGGATGGTATCGAAGTGCTCGAATACATCAAGACCAAAGAGTACGACATTTCGGTGATGATGATCACCTCCTATGCCTCGCTTGAACTTGCCATCAAGGCCACTAACAATGGAGCATTCAACTTTGTGCCAAAGCCGTTTACGCCCCAGGAACTTAAAACTTCGGTCGAAAACATCACCAAAAACCTTTATCTCAAAAGGATGACACGGCAAATGAAAGAGGAAGGCAAGCAGGTCAGATTTCAGTTTCTGTCGGTGTTATCTCACGAGCTCAAATCTCCAATCAATGCTATTGAAGGGTATCTGAAAATCATGAAGGAAAAGCAGGTGGGCGAAACGGTGGATGATTATATGGAAATGATCAACCGGTCGATGGACAGGATCAAGGGAATGCGCACCCTGATTTTCGACCTGCTCGATCTTACCCGCATCGAATCCGGAAAGAAAACAAGGGACTTGAGGAATATAGATCTCCACGATGTAGCCAAAACCGTCGTTGATTCTGTGGAACCCCTCGCCATTCAGCACAATATTAAAGTCTATCTCGACTGCGAGGAAAACCTTTATATTACTGCCGACAGCAACGAGATGGAGATTGTCATGAATAATTTTGTTTCCAATGCAGTAAAGTACAACAAAGAAAACGGGAAAGTTTATGTAACCCTAAAGAAAAAAAGCGACCACCTTCTCATCATTGTTGAAGACACAGGAATTGGCATCAGTAAAGAAGACCAGGGGCTCCTTTTCCAGGATTTTGTGAGGATAAAAAACAGCCAGACAAAATTTGTTACCGGAAGCGGGCTCGGCTTATCAATTGCCAAAAAAATCGTTGAACTCTACAATGGTTCAATTGATATGGAAAGTACACCCAATGTGGGAAGTAAATTTACAGTAAAAATTCCGGTTTAAAATGAAAATCCAATTTGCCTCAGACCTCCATCTCGAGTTCCCAAAAAATAAGGAATTCCTGAAAGCCAATCCATTGCAGCCATCCGGTGAGGTGTTAATCCTGGCGGGAGATATAGTGCCATTCGCTATCATGGACAAACACAACGATTTTTTCGATTATGTCTCAACCCATTTCCAGCAAACCTGGTGGATACCCGGTAATCATGAGTATTACCGCTCTGATATTACCCAAAGAAGCGGAACGATGCAGGAAAGAATTCGAAATAATGTTCATCTGGTAAATAACATCACACTGTTTCGCAACAACATCCGGTTTATTTTTTCCAGCCTCTGGTCAAAAATTAATCCCGGGTGCGAATGGGAAATCGAAAAAGGGATTAGCGACTTCCAACTGATCAAATATAAAGGCGCCCGTTTCACATCGAACCATTACAATGATTTGCATGAGGAAAGCCTGGATTTTTTAAAAACGGAACTCAAGGAACCATCATTTGGTAAAACAATCGTTGTTACCCACCATGCACCTACCTTTAATAAATATCCCGAAAAATACCAGGGTGACATTTTGAATGGAGCTTTTGCCGTTGAGTTGTCCGATCTGATCGTAACTTCACAAGCAGATTGCTGGATTTATGGACATATTCATTATATGGTTCCTGACTATTATATCGGAAAAACAAAAATGATTTCCAACCAATTGGGGTATGTTGAATTTGGCGAGCATAAATTATTTCGATCAGATAAGATCATCAAATTGTAGGAAAATGAAAATACCAAATTAGTTATCCAATGAATTCAAAAGAACTTAACTCAATTTTGCCCAAAGTCTTTCTGCTGCTGGTATTAGCCAGTATTTTAAGCTGTGCAACCAACACCAATCAGGATAATCAGAGCAATATCAACATGGAATACTTGTTTCAGGGCAGCCGGCTTTATGCTTTTGGCTTGTCACTTCAGAATTTTCCCGAAAATGAACGTGACTCAGTGATTAACGATTTCATCAGGGAATACCCAACTACTCCTATCTTTGAGTCTGATACAGTAGTCAGCCTGTATTGGTACGGGAAAGCAGACCAGGTGCTTATCTACAGTGATCTTCACGGATGGTCTGTGCCTGATACACTCAATTCGATACCCTGCGGCGGGTTCACTTTTTTCCATAAAAGTTACATCTTACCTTTTGATGCAAGGATTGACTATCAATTCCAGATTGATACGCTGTTTACAATTGATGAGCGCAATCCATCAATCACACCAAGTGGTTACGGACCTCATTCCGAAATTGCCATGCCCGGATTCAAGCCTGATCCGATCCGGCAACACAGGCAAGATATTCTTCATGGGTCTCTCGACAGCTTGTTGCTCGTAAGTAAAAGCTCTGATATTCAGTCAAGAAAAGCTATGGTGTATCTCCCCTATGGCATAGACAGCCTTGACCAGCTGCCCGTTTTGTATGTCTTGGACGGATTGGAAGCCATCGAATACATGTCCTACCCTACCGTATTGGATAACCTGATTGCCGATGGAAAAATAGAACCGCTGATTGTTGTTTTTATCCCACCCGTCGAGCGTCATGTAGAATTCATCGGAGAAAAGCACGATGATTTCCTGGCAGTGCTTTGTGACGAGTTTGTTCCACATGTTGATAAAACCTATAAAACCCAAGCCCAACCCGAAAAGAGAGGTATTACCGGCATCAGCAGTGGAGGGCACTTTGCTTTGCTTGCTGTTTTGAGCCGGCCTGATGTATTTCTTTGCGGCGCCGGCCAATCGCCTACAATGTCCAATGCCTTACTAGAGGCGCTCCACAATTTTTCTTCAGAAAAGATTAATTATCCTTCATTACATTTTTACTTTGATGTTGGACGATTCGATTTGGCGAATGGAACCATCAACAACCAGACTTTTTTGGAAGCGAACGAACACTTCAGCCGGGAGTTGACTTCAGCCGGGATAAGTTACAGATT
>JACZJL010000014.1 GCA_014860585.1 Bacteroidales bacterium
AAATACGAAATTTAAAAATTCAATAACCAAACTTTTCCCCCAATCATTCATATCCGACTTGCGACACCCTGCGTGACGAAGTCAGGCAGGCAGGGCTGTTTTCACTGTTTGGATTTTTGAACCTTCGTACATTAGGTTTTATTTGTCATAAGGACTCCTATGGAGAGATTTGTTTATTGTATTTTGTCCAAAGGACTCCTCTGGAGTAATTTCTGGTTTATCCAGGTTAGGAGTTTAAATGGACGATAGGAACTCCACCAGCCCTACTTCCGAGTTGGTAAGGTTAAGCTTTTTTCGCAGCCTTGTCCGGGCGACGTCTATGGTTCGGGGTGATTGGCCGGTAATTGAGGAGATTTCTTTGGTGGTCATGTTCAGACTGAGGAAGGCGCAAAGGCGTCGTTCGTTAATGGAAAGGTCAGGATTGATTTCATTAAGCTTGTTGTAAAACTCGTTGTGAACCTGTTGAAACCTGATTTCAAATTCGTTCCACACAGTCTGATCCTGGGTCTTTTCAAGGTCCCTAACGATTTCTAATATCCAGTTGGTATCCAACCTTATACCAAGCGCTACCTGATTTTGGAGTTTATCAACTATGTTATGAATCAGTTCATTTTTTTGAATCTGATACATCACATTGGTAGCCAGCTCTTTGTTCTTGATTTCTAATTCCTTCTCGAGGCTGCTTTTTTCCAACTTAAGATTTTTAGCATTCAAATCGATGATTTCTTTTTCTAGTTTTAACCTGCGGTTTCGACTGGTGGAAAGAAAATACAGCAGGCTCAGGATGGCTATGGTTAGGATTAATGTAATGCCAATCATCAGGTAGCGAAGTTCCTTACGCTTCTGTTCCAGTTGTAAAATCCTCTCGTTTTCTTTGAGTTGAGAGGTGATTTCGAGGTGGGTCAATTCCTTAAGTGCCGCCTCGCGGTTAAGTTTTTCATTTAAGTCGGCAAGCATTACATGGTATCTGTAGGCGGAGTCAATCATTTGCTTTCGGTCATAAACTTCATGCATCAATTTGATGATCTGAACCAGTGAGGTCAGGTTCCCTACCTTGACTGCAAGGTCGTATCCAAGCCGGAGTTGCTCCAGTGCCTTATCATCTTCATTTATTCTGACGAAATGGTCTGAAAGCATCCGGTACGATTGTACCATTCCATACCGGTCATCATTGCTTTGCCGGATTTTAAAAGCTTCTGATAAATACTCAAAGGCTTTTTCAGGTTGCTTTTTTTCGATGTAAACACTACCCAGGTTATTCATTAGCATGGCAAGCATCCTTTCACTTTCCGGTGTTCTTCGGGCAAGGCTGATGCCGCGTGAATAATAATCAACGGCAAGGTCTAAATCCTCCATCCTTTGACTAACGATACCAAGATTGTTGTAGATGGTAATTAATTGTATGTGTGGTGAGTAAGTTGCCTCATCAAATGGCAGTTTTTCGTAATATTCCAGGGCTTTCCTGAAGAATTCCCCGGAATGCTCATACTGGTTTAGTTGCAGATAAACAGCACCGATATTTATGTATCCGCCCGCTGCTCCCCGTTCGTCCTCCGTCTCTTTTTTGATTTCAAGGTACCTGTAAAAGTATTTGATCGAAACGTCGAGGATTCCCTGGTTAAAGGTTACAATTCCCATGTTAAACAAGGCATTGGCCAGCAACACTTTATCTGAGGATTTTTCAGCGATATCCAGTGCTTTTTCGCCAAACTGAAAGGCATTTTGAATATCAGCAACTGCATATTCTCTCGAGATTTCGATAAGTAATTTAACCCGAACAGAATCTTCTCTTGATGTTTCGACCAAAAAGAGCAACGAATCAATAGCAGCATGATCCTGTGTCTTTGCAGGTAGTCCAACCAAAGCAACAATTGAAACAAAAGCAATCCATATTCTGAACAGCAATGATCTCACCTGATTTTCAATTTAATCAGGGCAAAAGTAATTAAAGTTGGGAATAGAAATTAAGAGATCAGCACCCAAACCCACATCGAGGTACGGTAGCTCATCATACAGTAAATTTTTTCATAAACACCATCAAAACCCTGCTCTGAGAGGAGCGGGGTTTTTTGTTGATTATTGGTTTTTTGAGTCCGAATTTTTAAGGAGTGCTCATCATTAGCTCTTTGATGAAACCGGCCAGGTAAAGTGGGAGCGATATCAGCGAGTATTCAATTTCCTCTATTTCGCCGTTGATGTTTATATTGGCAGATAACTTATCACCTTTCGTTGGAAAATCCAGATTAAACCTTATTCCGGTCGTTTGATCTTTTTCGCCCAGGTAAACCTGCAGTGATTTCAGCGTACCGGATTTGCCTGCTTTTACTTCAATCGGGTAAATTTTGTTTCCAATTTGATGCAGAAAGTCAATTTCAGCATTGGCGTTTTTCTTGTCACGCGCCCAATAAAACAGGCGTGCATCTTCAAAGTGCTCAAAGCCGGCAATCAATTCCTGTCCTACAAACTGTTCGGCAAGGGCGCCCTCGAAGTCAGTCACAAGCTGCTGAATATCCGTTAGTTTAATTCCTGCCATGTTACATGTTAGCCCAATATCCAGAAACAACGGTTTGAAAAAGTCTTGATCCACAAATTGGGTGATCGGAACATTTGACGAACCGGTTCGCCGAACAAGGTGAACGATCCTGCTCAATTCGAGTTTCAACAGCGCCTCTTTCAGGTAATTTGAATGTTCCGATTTATTGATATTTACATACTTGACCTTCTGCCCAATGTGCCCTGCAGCATACACCATACATTGATTAAGCAACTCCTGCTGCTTTTTGGTTCCATATTTTGCAAAATCATACTTAAACGAAGTGATGATCGCATTTTGTTCCTTTTCCACTTCAAGCAAATTCCCCCTATCACGGTAAACCTTCACAGCCGCCGGCATTCCACCTATGAAAAAATACAACCTCAACCATGTGACAATTTGCGAATGTATTGCCTCTCCAAATGGCTGATTTAGATTGTAGGTCGCAAGATAATCTGCCAGGCCATCCTGCTCATTCGCCATCAGAAACTCAACGAAATTCATCGGATACAGATAAGCAAACTCAACCCTGCCAACGGGCATGGAGTAGTTCATTTCGCTCAGCGTGTGATCCAGAAGCGAACCTGCTGCAATTACATGTAATCCGGGCAGCTCCTCATAAAAATAACGCAATGCCACCAACGCTTCAGGAAGTAATTGCACTTCGTCAATAAACAGCAGTGTTTCGCCTTCGGTAACCGGGATGTTAAACAGGGCAGTGAGTTCATTGATGATCAACCGGGGATCATTACTTTTAAAAACTGCTTCCAGGTTGGGGGTCTTTTCCGGATTGACTTTGAGGTAGTACCTGAACGAATCCATGCCAAACTGATCCACGAGCCAGGTCTTGCCCACCTGCCTTGCCCCTCTCAGAATCAATGGCTTTCTATTTGGATTTACCTTCCATTCGTTAAGGTATGATTCGAATAATCGCTTCATGTTTTTTTCTGCAAAAATACAAATTATCCAAAACACCATAGTACTTTGGATACATTTATCTAAAATACAATAGTATTTCGGATATTTTTATCTAAAATACCATGGTAAAATAGATATTAACTCTAAGACAGAAAGGAAAAATGGTTCATTCCAAATCCTTCTGGCAGAACATTTTTTGGTACTTTTGCAGCCATTTCCAAGCAACAAATTTTCTTAATCAGTTACTGAACTTGAAGCTCAATCCAGTTTACACTTACATCCTAATCATCCTCTCAATGGTTTTCTGGGGGTTCAGTTTTGTGTGGTCGAAGATCGTGCTGAACTACTACGATCCGGTGACTACGGTTCTGCTTCGTCTGATCCTCTCTTCAGCAATCATGTTTGCGGGATTGAAATTATTCAATAGGGTGCAGAAGATCAAAGCGGAAGATTACAAACTTTTTCTGCTTTCAGCGCTGCTCAATCCTTTTCTCTATTTCCTGGGCGAAAACTATGGTTTACAGTTGTCTTCCCCAACAATTGCAGCTGTCATCATTGCCACCATTCCTTTGTTTACGCCCATTCTCGGCTATATTTCGTTTAAGGAAAAACTTTCGGTACTTAACATTGTCGGGCTGTTTGTCTCTTTTTTTGGGGTTATATTTATGCTGATTGACAAAGATCTTTCCTTTTCGGCATCGCCCCTTGGGGTGGCGTGGCTATTCCTGGCAGTGATCACGGCAGTTCTTTACGCGGTCATGCTGAAAAAGCTGGCATTCAAATACGATCCCTTCACCATCATTGCTACCCAAAACTTAATCGGCGCCTTGTATTTTTTACCTCTTTTTTTTATCCTCGATTTCCATCAATTCATCCAGGTCAGGCCTAATGCAGAGCTGATCACCTCGCTGCTGCTGCTTGCCTTTTTCGCCTCCTCCCTTGCCTTTGCCTTTTTCACCATTGGCGCCCGCGAAATCGGCATCAGCAAAACCAGCCTCTTCTCCAACCTGATACCGGTATTTACCGCCATTTTCTCCTGGTTCATTTTAAAGGAACATTTCGAAATCCAGAAAATCGGCGGCATGGCGCTGGTACTCTCCGGCGTAATCCTCTCACAGATCAAGGGCAAAAAGATGTTTGTCAATTTCTACCGGTTTATCTTTTTTCGGAAGAAGAATGGGAATGGTGAATGGCAGTAAATGGTACAATTGAAAAAAACTATTCTCTTATTCCGAAATTCACCCCGTGAGTTCAGTCCGGCGAACACCGAATTTTCAACTTTGTGGGTCGCTCATTCGGTACTCTTGGGGTGAATTGAATAAGGTTGTTCGACATCGCCAGGTAAGTTTGATGAGAAATCGCAACAGCATGAAATCAAAAAAGAACTTTCTGCCAACAATTCAACGGTAATAAAATCAGTTTTATCTTTGTACACATCTTATGTAATTAAAAATGCATGATGACAAATTTAGAAATTTTAAAAACCAGGCTAATTGACCGGATACTTCTGACAGGAAATCAACATCTGCTCGAAACCATTGACAATATTTTTACCTTATCACAAAATCCCGCCAACGAAGTCATGGAACTGACCTCAGAGCAAATTGAAATGTTGATGATGAGCGAGGAGGACATAAAATTCAACCGTTTAATTACTCAGGAAGAATTGGATATATCGGACGAAGAATGGCTCAGTTAAAGATTGTCTGGACTGTTACAGCTGTCAATCAGAGAAATAGCATTTTTAAATATTGGAACGAAAGAAATAAAAGTACACTCTACTCCAAAAAACTTGCTGGAAAAATCAAGGAAAGACTCAGCTTGTTGCAACAAAATCCCAATATGGGTAAACCAACAACTTTCAGGGATTCAAGGACAATATCAATGGGGCATTACAGCATTATTTATAAGTTTAACGAGTTCCAAATAATTGTGTCTGCGTTCTGGGATACCAGACAAGACCCAAAAAAATTAATCGAAATTTTAAAAGAGAATTTGTAGCGATTATTCATAATAAAAGCCAGAAACTTTTGGTTTTTATTTTCGAAACAGTTATTTCCCAAGGAAGAATCATAACAAGAGTGGCGCTACATTAACATTGTCAAAATGTAATTTCACAACTATTTAAATGCGCAAACGGCAGTAGTGCCCTATTCCAAAATTCACTCCGTGAGTTCAGTCCGACGATTATGAATTTTCAACTTTGGTGGTCTCATATTAACCACTCTCGGGGTGAATGGAATAAGGTTGCTGAAAACCAATGCATTGCACTTTTATACTAAGGTTTTTGAGTGGGATATTTTTTTTCCACTTGAAACTGTTAAATAAAATACATCCGAAAATGGGGCAGTTCAGTTTATCAAATTGCCTATCAAGATAAGGAACAACCAAATTTTCAACACCAAACCTATGTTGAAATGTCGGACAAGGCATTCATTAAATCCGGCAACGAGAAATCGTCTCACCCTAAAATAGTATTGCCCGAATCAGGTCAATTAAAGAGTTCATCGAATACTTGTTAAAGAATGTAAGAAGCTGCCGGTGGAAAAATTGGATATTTTTGCGGCAATTAATTTTTAATATCATGAGTAACAATACTACATTCAGCGTAAAAGGCGAAGACCTGCTGAAAAAAATCAAGGAGATCATTCACGAAGGTAACGTAAACCGGATCATCATCAAGAATGAAGAGGGCAAGGTTTATCTTGAAATTCCTGTTACTATCGGAGTAATCGGCACCATAATACTGCCGGTTTTGGCTGCAATCGGAGCGCTTGCAGCTATGGCTGCAAACTTTACAATTGAAGTGGTGAGGAAAGAGTAGGCAGAAAGTTTAATCTACAAAAACAAATCATAATAAATTTATGATGGGTTCCATTTTTTCTTACTAATCCAGTCTTTCAATGGTTTCCTGGTAAATTACGCCTCTTTCTGCCAGTCCGTTGAGGATGAAATCGACACAGGTTTTATCCTGCCCAATGAACTCAGGCGCTGATATTCCATTGCGGGAATACATTCCTTTTGCCACCATCCTGACTGCCATTGTCGCAGTGTAACCTGTTGAACGCGCCATCGAGTGCACGCGTGTTTGGGGATCATAACTATCGAAGAGGTGATAAATATAGCGGAGTTTCCGGCCATCTTTTTCTCCTTCGATGATTACCTGCATCACCGTTATATCTTCCTCATTTTCCCGGAGTTTCCATTTGGGGAAAAGAATTTTGGACGTAAAATCCAATGGGCTGATCATTGCACCGTTGATTTCAATCGGATTTTTATCAAAAAATCCGGTTTCGCGCAAAATGGCCATGATTTCAATGTGACCCTTGTAACGAAGTGTTTTCTCGATCATGTTAGGACAATCAATCGTTTTGGCCAGTGACCGTAATCCATCGCTGTTGAAGGCTTCCAAAGTGCCGATTACAGGAAAGTTAATCAATTCCGGATCGGACAAGGCTGGCCGGGTAACCAGGAATCCGTTTTCCATATAGCGTGCAGGACGGGTATATTCTTCTATCACATCCACTGGCGAAAAGACAGCTTTGTATTCATAGGGCCATTCCCGTTTCCTGGGTAATCCGCCGACATAAATTACTGCTTTGGTGGTTTTATCCAACTGTCCATGAGCATAACCAATCAGGACATTGCTCATCCCGGGCGCTACACCGATATCGGCAATTGCCACGACTTTTTTTTCTTTGGCAAGATGATCCAAATCAAATAAATCCTCAGGGAAAAATGAAATGTCAACCACATTTTTACCTGCCTCAATAATCGCTTTCAGTGTCTGGTAACCCATAAATCCCGGCACTGCCGAAAGAACAAGGTCATAACCTTTAACAATTCCTTTAACAGCCTCCCTGTCGGATAAATCCATGTGAATGGTTTTTAGGTTGCTTATTCCATCCAATTTGGCCAGGGATGTTTGGTTAATATCCACCACAGTGACCTCGAATTCACCATTTTTTGCAAGGTCGAGTACCATGGGAGTGCCCACCAGGCCGGCTCCAAGAGTGATTACTTTCATTTGTGCGATTTTGTTTGATAATAGGATTTGATCATTGTGTTGCAGATGAATTCAGCCGCTTTGCCGTCTCCGAAAAGAGAAGGAAAATCAGGATTGCCGGTGCTCATGAAATATTCAACAGCATCCTCAATTTTTGATTTGTCTGCATCGGCCAGAATTGCAGTCCCATTTTCAACCAGTTCCACCCACTCGGTTTGTGGTCGCAGGATTATGGAAGGTTTGCTGAAGAAATAGGCTTCCTTTTGCACACCACCCGAATCGGTTACTATCAGGCGGGCATTTTTCTCCAGTTGAATCATGTCGAGGAAAGAGACCGGCGGAATCATTTTCAAAAATGGATTACTAAAAAGGTCAACATAGAGGTAGAGCGGCAGATTGTGTTTCATCATCTTACCGGTGCGGGGGTGGAGCGGCAGGATAATTGTGATTTGCCGTTCACGGGCAATGGAATTCAAAGCGTCGAAAATGGCAGTTAATCTCCTGGAATCATCTGTATTGCTGTCGCGATGGATTGTACAAAGGATAAAATCGTTTGGCCTGAGATGGTTTCTGGTTAACACCTCTGATTGTTTCTTGGCAAGACCGGCAAAATAAATGCTGTTATCGTACATCACATCTCCACAATGGAAAACCGCCGGGTTGTTTATGTCAAAAGGTGGATTCGCGTACTCATTAAAGCCTTCACGTATAAGGTTTTTTATGCCGGAAGATGTAGGTGAAAACAGTAAAGTGGAAACATGGTCGCATGCAATCCGGTTGATTTCTTCCGGCATTCGTTTGTCAAACGATCGAAGACCGGCTTCGATGTGAACAACTTCTACACCGCTTTTGGAAGCCGCAACAGCACCCGCGAGGGTGGAATTGGTGTCTCCATAAACAACCAGATAATCCGGTTTCAGTTCAAGCAGAATTCTCTCAATCCCTTCGATCATTTTGGCAGTCTGAACTCCATGCAATCCTGACCCAACTTCAAGGTTAAAATCTGGTTTGGGAATATTGAGTTCATCGAAAAATACCTGCGACATGTTCTCATCATAGTGCTGCCCGGTGTGAAGTATGTATTCCGTCAGTTCTTTCTGAAAATGCTTTCGGATGGTTCTGCTGAGTGCTGCAGCCTTGATAATTTGTGGCCTGGCGCCAACCAAAGTCAATAACTTTATCATTTTAACAAAAAATTTCGGCGAAATTAGAATTAATTCACATCTTCAGCATACGATAAACTGCGTTGGATTGTTTTTTTAACTTTGACGCCACAATCAAAAACAAGGATGTTTTGATAAAATACCTGAAGCACGAAGAAATTGATACTGAGAAGTGGGATCAATGTATCGACCAGTCAGTCAATGGGATCCTCTATGCCTACTCCTGGTACCTCGACCTTGTACACAGCAGTTGGGAAGCATTGGTGGAGAACAACTATGAGCGGGTGATGCCGCTTACTGCAGGTCGGAAACTGGGAATTGACTACCTGTATCAACCCCCTTTTACCCAGCAACTTGGAATTTTTTCGACATCTCAGTTGAGTGATGCTGTAATAGAGGATTTTATGAAAGTGATCCCGGCAAAATTCAAATTTATCGAGATCAACCTGAATACGCACAATAAGTTCAGAGATAATGTGCCTGGTTACCATCCCTGGCTCACACACGAACAAGACCTGATCAGCCCCTATGAAAGCATCAGAGCTAACTATTCAAGCAACCTCAAACGCAATTTGAAAAAGGCTGAACAAGCCAAAATTTCAATTGCCGAAAACATAAAACCTGACGAAATC
Organism: Bacteroidales bacterium; assembly: GCA_014860585.1. Classification (NCBI taxonomy): domain Bacteria; kingdom Pseudomonadati; phylum Bacteroidota; class Bacteroidia; order Bacteroidales; species Bacteroidales bacterium. The sequence goes on from JACZJL010000014.1 coordinate 9,253, forward strand.
ATCAGTATTTTTAAGAAAAACAGAGGGAAACTGCTCCCGGGAATGAAGGATGAAAATTACGATCTCCTCAGGCGTATCATCTATGTATTGATTTACAAGAGGATGGCATACGTGGTTGGCGCTTACACCGAAACCAACAACTTGTGTGCAGGAGCATTTTTTGTTTACAGTAAAAAGAAAGCCATCTTTTATTTTTCTGCCACCGATGAAACCGCCAAAGCTACCGGCGCCATGTCGTTGCTTATCGACCATTTTATCCGAAAACACGCCAATACGCACACTACCCTGGACTTTGAAGGCTCCAATGATCCCAGCCTGGCTCGATTTTATAAAAGTTTCGGAGCTAGCGAGGTAACTTATCCACATATCAAAATCAACAGATTAAACCCATTCATTAGTTTGGGGGTGGAATTGGTCAAGAGATTGAGGTTTTAAATACCAGAATCTGAATTGTGCCAGTAATGAGTCTGTGATCCGGGAAATTCAAAATGTAAAATAGAAATGACAGATTTTATTCTTCGTAGCAGGAAATCCTGGGGTACATTTTGGGTACTGAACAAAAGAAAAGCCTTTAAATTTTGTGTCATTTAAAGGCTTAACTTGTTGAAAATCATTAATTATGTGATCCAGCTGGGACTCGAACCCAGGGCCCACGGCTTAAAAGGCCGTTGCTCTACCGACTGAGCTACTGAATCAGTCCTGAAACGGGCGGCAAAAGTAGCCCCATTTTTTTAATTGACAAACCGTTTTTCAATTTTTTTTCTTATTTAATTATTAAAGAATTGATATTCTGTGGTTTATAGGTAAGAAATCAAAAAATATTGACTGGGCCAAGTCCTTCCCTTACCACTTCAATTTCAGTGCCCGTACAATCGAGAATTGTTGATGCCGTGTTTCCACCAAAACCACCATCAATCACGATATCTACCAGATCGCGGTACTTTTCGTAAATCAACTCAGGGTCGGTGGTGTACTCTATCACATCATCTTCATCATGGATAGAAGTAGTCATAATCGGGTGGCCAAGTTGGCGGACTATTTCCAGCGGAATGTTGTGGTCGGGAATACGTATACCTACTGTTTTTTTGCGCGATTGGATGTATTTCGGTACAGTGTTGTTGGCCTCTAAAATGAAAGTGTATGGACCGGGCAACACCCGTTTGATCAGTTTAAAAAGGTTGTTGTCGATGGGTTTTGTAAATTCTGTTATCTGGCTCATATCATGGCAGATGAAAGAGAAATTTGCTTTTTCAGGCTTTATCCCTTTGATTCGTGCGATCCTTTCGATGGCTTTCGATTTGAAAATGTCGCATCCCAACCCATACACGGTATCGGTAGGGTAAATAATAATACCACCGTCGTAAAGGCATTCCACAACCTTTTCAATCTGTCGTTGACTTGGTGTTTCCGGATGAATTTTTAGAAGCATAACAATTCTGTTAATGAGTGATTGCCAGAAAACTATTCGTGTTGAAAATCAGTGTTTGCCTCTACCCTCCGGAAGTCTCGGGATAAATTCCGGGAGCACTTATTTTCAACACTTTGCTCTCTTTTGGGGAGGGGTAGAAAAGCTGTTGAAAATCCTTCGGGATAGCTTTCTGGCAACCACTAATTACGTTACGCAGCAAAAATAGACATTTGGTTCAGATGAAGATGATTTTCTTATACTTTTGCAACCTAATGTCGGAACGACTATGTTATTCAGCGAAATCATAGGACAAGATCATCTTAAGACACGTCTGAAAGAGACCGTGCGCAACAACCGCGTGGCGCATGCCCAGCTTTTCTATGGAAGCCAGGGAAGTGGTAAACTGGCGCTGGCGATTGCTTATGCACAGTTTATCAATTGTCGCGACAAGCAAAAGATTGAGCATGGAGACTCCTGCGGAAAATGTCCATCCTGCATCAAATACAACAAGCTGATCCATCCTGACCTGCATTTTGTATTCCCGGTTGCCGGCAGCGATTCGGGCAAGAAGTACATAAGCAGTATGTTTTTCAGGGAATGGCGTGAGTTCTTGATCGAAAACAGTTATTATGTATCGTTAAACGACTGGTACACAAAGATTGCCATAGAACGCAGGCAGGCTGCCATCAACGTGCATGAAAGTAACCAGATTATTCATACGTTAAGCTATACAAGCTATGAATCAGAATACAAAGTGATGCTGATTTGGATGGTGGAAAAGCTGAATTACCAGGCTGCACCCAAATTGCTTAAAATACTCGAAGAGCCGCCTGACAAGACACTTTTCCTGCTGATTGCCGACCAGACCGACCAGATCATCTCCACTATTCTGTCAAGGTTGCTTCCGGTTAAAGTGCCGCGAATCGAGGATGCGGTTTTGATCGAAGCCTGTCATCAGCGCTTTGGATTGACTGAAAATGAAGCGGCTCAGATTGGCATGCAGGCTGAGGGCAGTTTTACAGAGGCGCTTCGGCTTTTAGGGCAAAGTGAAACCAGGAAACTGAATTTTGAACGATTCAGGGACTGGATGAGGAATTGCTGGCAGTTTGATGTGAAAGAACTGCTTACTTTCAGCGACCTGGCCGCAAAAGAGAGTCGAGATGGTAATAAAAGTTTTCTGCAGTTTGGCCTTTTGATGCTGCGAAACTGCCTGATGCTCAATTATACCAAAGATGCTATTGTAAGAATTACGAATGAAGAGCGGTCGTTTTACGAAAAATTCTCCCCTTTTATCAATCATCTAAACATACTATCATTTACTGATGAGTTCAACAAGGCCATTTATCATATCGAACGAAATGTGCATACAGGGCTGGTTTTCTTCGATCTTTCACTTACGTCGGCCAAACTTCTCAGGTTGAAATAAAATTTCCAGACAGGGAGTACTTTTTTGGTAAATTTGCAAACTTTCAGATTGGTGAATATTTTACCCGAATCTAAATCAGAGCAATGGAAAACAACGAAATAAAAAATAATACCACCACAACCGATCGCAACTTCCTGAGTCGCGGTTGCTGCCATGCACCGCAGCTTTATCACGACAATAAAGATATCGCCAAAGACCGCTGTTGCAAGCTCAACACTATCGACTGGATGAAGGATGTCCAGCTTCCTGATGATCAACCTGCATTCGATTGCATTGAGATCCGTTTCAAGAACAGCCGGAAGGATTTTTTCAGAACACAGCCAGATATGAAATTTGAACCGGGTGATATCGTTGCCGTTGAAGCTTCTCCCGGGCATGATATTGGGATTGTTTCACTTACAGGTGAGATCGTAAAGTTACAGATGCGCAAGAAAAATGTTGACCCTATGTCGGTGCAAATTAAAAAAGTGTATCGCCGGGCAAGGCTATCCGACATCGAAAAGTGGCTGAATGCAGTGGATATTGAGCCAAGAGCAACCCTCAAATCGCGGAAGATCGCCAGGGAGATGCGCCTTGAGATGAAAATCAACGATGTGGAATACCAGGGTGATGAAACCAAAGCGGTATTTTATTATACGGCTGAGGAAAGGGTTGATTTCAGGGAGTTGATCAAAGTACTAGCAGAAGAGTTTAAAGTGAGGGTTGAAATGCGTCAGATTGGCGCCAGGCAGGAAGCAGCCCGACTTGGCGGAATTGGCTCTTGTGGTCGCGAACTTTGCTGTTCCACATGGTTGTCCGAATTTTCATCGGTTTCTACCAATAAGGCCCGTGTGCAACAAATGTCGATGAATCCTCAGAAACTGGCAGGACAATGTGGAAAACTCAAGTGCTGCCTCAACTATGAATATGACGTTTACCTTGACGCCCTCAAGGATTTCCCCGACATGAATACAAAACTCAGGACAGAAAAAGGCGATGCTGTACATCAGAAGACAGACGTCTTCAAAAAAATAATGTGGTATTCCTACATCAATGACCAGTCGAGTCTTTTGGCACTTTCAATTGAAAATGTTAAACAAATTATCAGTGATAACAGAAAAGGGTTGATTCCCAAGTCACTTGAAGATCGGGCGATACAACATGAAACAAAAACCGATGATTTCGGATCGGCCCTCCAGGAAGAAGATATTCACCGCTTTGATGTAAAGGATGAGAGAGGCGGAAAGAAGCAGAAAAAGAAATGGCAAGCTAACAAACACAGACCTGGTGAAAGACATCACAAACCGATAAAGCGGGACAAAGGTGACCAGGCGCCCGGAAAATCTGAATCGAAAAGTGAATAGCCAAAGAAGAATGAAATAAACTAAAAGGTTTTGCATCTGTTTTATTGCAAAGCCTTTTTTAATGGAATCAAACCATAGAAACGATCATGCCATTATACTATTCGACGGAGTTTGTAACCTCTGCAATTGGTTCGTCCGGTTTGTTATCCGACACGATAAATCAGGGTATTTCAAATTTTTTGCAGTGAGCTCGGATGCTGCAAAAGATTTGCTTGCAGGTTTTGATGTCGGCAAGATGATTGGTGAAAACACCGACAGCGTGGTTTTACTTGAAGAGGAGAAAGTTTATATCAAATCTGATGCAGTGGGAAAAATTGTTGAAAAATTGAACCACTTCAGTTGGATATCAGTAATTTACAAATTATTTCCTGTTATTATGAAGGATTGGATTTACGATTTTGTTGCAAAAAGGCGTTACAGGTGGTTTGGGAAAAAAGAATCCTGCATGATACCCACACCCGAGATCATGGAACGTTTCATTGATTCCAAGTGAATCGTAAACAAAATTTATTTCATGTAAAAAATTGATTAACAATGAAAATACTAACAAAAAAGGTTTCAACACTGCAGCAAAATGCCAATGCCGTGATCTTATTGCATGACACCGCTCATCTCAAAACTGAGGTGCTGTCGGATGAAGAAATTGCCTACATCAGGGAACAGAGTGATACACATGAAATCAACCGGTTTACATTCAACCGGCTGTCGCACATAGTGCTGGTAAAAATTATCAAGGCTGAAAAGGAAGATTACCTGACACTGGAATCGTGTCGCAAAGCAGGGGATGAGGTACAGGCCGAACTGAATAAGATGAAGATCAAATCGGTATCTATTTTGAGCTATGGTGTTGAAGTGGCAGCAATTCTTGCTTTTGTGGAGGGTTGTGGTTTGGGCAGTTACCAGTTTCTGAAATATTTAAAGGAGAAAAATAAAAAGGCAAATACACTTGTCGGGATCAATTTGCTGCAAGACGGGATCGATGATTCAGACCTTAAACAGCTAAGGATATTGCTCGATGCTGTTTTTACAGCCCGCGACCTGGTGAACGAACCGGTGATTTACCTGACTGCAGTCCGGTTGTCGGAAGCCTTTGAGAAGATGGCTTCTGATGCCGGAATCAAAATCGAAGTTTTCAACAAAAAGAAAATCGAAAGCCTGAAAATGGGAGGTTTGCTTGCTGTGAACAAGGGCAGTATTGATCCTCCTACTTTTACCGTGATGGAGTGGAAGCCCGAAAATCATACCAATCAAAAACCGGTTATTTTGGTGGGTAAAGGGGTTGTTTATGACACCGGCGGCCTGAACCTCAAGACCGGATCCTTCATGGAGAACATGAAAATGGACATGGCCGGCGCCGCCATGATGGCTTCGGTGATTTATGCCGCCGCAAAGGCTGACCTGCCATTGCATATCATTGCCCTTATGCCGGCCACCGATAACCGTTTGAACGGAAATGCCTATGCCTCGGGAGATGTGATCACAATGTATGACGGCACTACCGTTGAGGTGATCAACACCGATGCTGAGGGTCGTCTGATACTGGCCGACGCGCTCAGTTATGCAAAGAAATTCGATCCGGAACTGGTAATCAATGCAGCAACCTTGACCGGCGCTGCTGTGCGTGCCATCGGTAAATACGGTGTTGTGGCCATGCACGCCAATGCCGGTAAGCAGATGGAAGCGCTCAAAGTTAGCGGAAACAAAACATACGAGCGCATTGCCGAGTTTCCTTTCTGGGAAGAGTACGGCGAACTATTGAAATCCGATATTGCCGATCTGAAAAACCTTGGTCCTGCCGAAGCCGGAATGATCACCGCCGGTAAATTTCTCGAAAAATTCACCGATTACCCATTTATTCATCTTGACATTGCCGGGCCGGCATTCCTCGAAAAGCGCGACAAATACAGGGGTGCAGGTGGTACAGGAATCGGTGTACGGTTATTGTTTGATTTTCTTCAATCCTTAAAAATTTGAATTTGATTGAACTTTTGTAATTGATATTGCAGATTTTTTCCGAATTTTGTTTCGGTTTTTATTTTCGCTGTTCATTAACCAAATAATAAAAATTGAAATGAAAAAATTCGTGAAAGCCTTTCTTTCGGTGGCTGTGGTTTTGCTATTCAATGCCATTACATTTGCCCAACCGATGAATGAAAACAATGCTTTGAAAGTAGCCCAAAACTTTCTGATGTATCACTCTTCCGACTTTCAACTTTCAAACATCGAAACCGTTTCCGATGATGAAGAGTCACTTGCATTTGTGGCGCATCTCACACCAACCGGCTTCATCCTGATTTCAAACAGTCGTTTGGTCACACCGGTAATTGCCTATTCTTTCGAAAGCAACTGGAATTTTGGAGGAGTAGAGGAGGAAATTTTTATAACGTTAATTTATGCTGATCTCAGAAACAGGCAATGTTTCCCTGACCTGTCAGCTTACAACATTCAAAAACTTGATCACCTTTGGTCTGCTTATTTATCCGGAACCTTAAACACGAACCGGTTTGAACAGTGGCCGCCCGAGGGAACTACACCCACCGGAGGCTGGCTGATGGCCAACTGGACGCAATCGGCGCCTTACAATGCCATGTGCCCGATTGACCCCAACACCCACCAGCGCGGTTTGGCCGGTTGTCCTGCAGTGGCAATGGCACAGATTGTCAATTGTATCATGGAAATTAATGGAACACGGTTGACCGACGCTGATGATTATTACCATAATTTTGGAGTAAACAATAAATACTGGATCGACAACGACTGGCAGGAACACGGATTCCCTTACTTCGACTCTCTCAATCTTTACCTTGACACGCTTGAATACAATTATGCAAACAATAAACCCATCAGCCAGGCACAAAAGGCGGCCATCAATTTTGCCTGCGGCACGGCATTGAAACAGGTATACAGCTCTTCTATTTCGGGAACTTACGGCATGTCGCAGGCAGGCGTGGCTTATCAGCGGTTTGGTTTTGAAGAGTCAAGGCTGGCGTTGTCTCCGGATACTACAGAAAACAGGAACCTTGCAGAAAACATGAAAAGCGGATGGCCGGCACACCTTGGTTTGGTTGATCCTGCTCAAACTGTTGGGCACAATGTGGTGGTTGACGGTTACAATACCGATGAGTTTTACCATTTTAACTTTGGATGGGGTGGCTCAGCCAACGGATGGTACACCATGCCACCCACATCCATCCCCTACAACCTCACTGTAATCGAGGGAATCGTTCTGGATATTTTCAAAGGGACTTCTGTCGGGGTAAATCATGATAAGCCTGCTGCAAATTTTGCCGAAGTTTTTTATCTCCCTGCAGAAAATATCGTTGCTATTAACTTTTCTGAACCAAAACATAACCAATTGGAAATTTGCTTTATCTCTGTTACGGGCCAGGTTCTGGATCGGGAGATCATTTTAACAAACGAGCAGCAGAAATATTACGAAATCAATCCACCAAAATTTAGTAATGGATTGGTCATCTGTATTTTATCAGATCTACACGGGTTATTGTTATCAAAAAAAATGATCATTTTAGATTAGGATCACAACCCTTTACATTAATATCTTGGATAGGAATCAAATCCTGCTTATAACTTCAGGCAACCTTTTCAATGCCTGCGTGTTTTAGTAAGTATGAACATTCAGATTTTAGCAAAGCCACGATTGTTTTTTATTCTCCTGGTCTTTCTCTTTTTTGGCGCCATGAACCTGAGGGGTCAGCAGGCGCATCCAATACTTTCTTATTTTACAGCCGTTAGGGTCAACAATACTGTTCAGATTAACTGGGCGATTTCAGGGGGTAATACCTGTAACGGCATACTGATCCAACGTTCGACAGATGGTATTTTCTTTGAGGTCATCGGCGAGATCGGCGGGGTATGTGGTTCACCTGATGTGGATGTTCCTTATGTTTTTACAGATGAAAATCCGGAGTCAAATCAAACCAATTATTACAGACTCGAACTGGGATCTCAGGGTTTTACAAATCCGGTTACCATCGAATATTTCCCACTGAATGTGGATGGTTTTAGTTTGATTTTGGATAAGAATGCAGGAATAGCTTATATCCACTTTGCCAATCCGGAGCAAAATCTTGCTACTTATCGCATTTATTCGATTGATGGTAGATTTCTTCGGGCAGGTGAAACGAATGATTCGGTGATAATTTTTGATTTTTCAGTTTTACCGGTGCAGCTTTTTGTTGCAAACATCACTATCTCAACTTCTGCCTTTTCGGTTAAAATCTCGAAATTTTAATTTTCAACTCGGCTGCATACCATCAATTTCAGCCGAATTCCGTTATCTTTGCAAAAAATCTGAAATAATGGAACAGCAACAAAATATTTCACCTGAACTTCCACAGGTTCGCATAGGATTTACCCATGGCGATGTGAACGGCATCGGCTATGAAATCATCATCAAAACACTTGCTGACGATCGAATGATGGAGATGATAACTCCAATCGTTTTCGGTCATTCAAAAGTGGCGTCCTATCATCGCAAAACGCTGCCGATCAAAGAATTCAATTTTAACCTGATCAAGCGTGTTGATATGGCAAACCCACGCCGTGCCAACATCTTCAACATCACCGAAAGAGAAATCAAGCTGGACGTAGGTACAATGACACCAACCGGTGGAGAACTGGCGTACCTGTCCCTGAAAGCAGCTGCAGAATCGCTCGACCACAATGAGATTGATGCCATTGTAACTGCCCCTATCAACAAAAAGAACATCCAGTCGAGGGAGTTCAACTTTCCCGGTCATACCGAGTTTTTTGCCAGCAGATATGGCGTAAACAATTACCTGATGCTGATGATCAGTGGTCCGCTAAGGATTGGCGTAATTACAGGGCATATCCCAATTAGCAAGGTTTCGGAAACGATCACCCAGGAATTGGTACTCAACAAAATTCGCATCATGCATCAGTCACTGCTGCAGGATTTCGGCATCCGTAAACCCAGGATCGCCGTTTTGGGACTTAATCCTCATGCAGGAGACAACGGCCTGATCGGGACTGAAGAACAGAAAGTAATTATTCCGGCTGTTCAGGCGGCATTTAATGATCGGATTCTTGCTTACGGACCTTATCCGGCTGATGGTTTTTTTGGTTCATCAAACTACAAAACTTTTGACGGCATCCTGGCTATGTACCACGATCAGGGAATGCTCCCATTTAAAGCACTGGCTTTTGACAGTGGTGTAAATTTTACTGCAGGTTTGCCAATTGTTCGCACATCTCCGGCTCATGGCACCGCATACGAAATTGCAGGAAAAAACCTGGCTGACGAAAGTTCGATGCGCGCTGCTGTTTACCTGGCCTGCGATATCGTCCGCCACCGCCAGGACTATAAGGAAATGTCAGCCAATCCGCTCGAACCCATTGCCAGCTTCGATGATGGAGACGAAGATATCCGAAACGGAGATCATGACATGTAA
>JACZJL010000015.1 GCA_014860585.1 Bacteroidales bacterium
GCGGTTTCGGCGCTGTCGCTTTTCAGGTTTACGGTGAAGGTTCCGAGCTTGCCTAGGCTCACGGTGTTGCCGTCGGCCAGCTCATCGGCCACGGTTTCGAGCAATCCCATGATTACGGCATACACATCGGTGCGGCTCACGGTGCTGGTGTTGGCAATCAGCCGCGAGAGCTTGTCAATGTCGGTCTTGCCCGTTGCGGTGGCAATGGCATAATACCTCGCCGGGTCGGTGGGCTTTTGCAGGTTTTTGCGTGCTGTGGTTTTGTATTTAATGCTCATAAAGAAAATGAATTAGATGGTTAATAATGAATGAACTCATGACTCACAACCCAACCCCTCAAATCTTTAGAGAACAAAAGTAAAAGTTATTTGTAATCACCAGGGCTTTTTTAACATTATATTTTCAGTGCCTTCCCAAATGGGATGTCTGCCGGGTTTTGAACTTCATGCTGAACATCCAAAAAAACATGCTAATAGAAAATTTTTTTCTTGCTAAGAGAAATTTTATTTGTTGCTAAGAGAAATTTTATTTATTGCTAAGAGAAATTTTAAAAGTATGTATTCATTTTTAAAAAGATGCTAATGCTTTTTTTGGGTGATGCTGATACTTCATTTCGGAGGTAACAATTGAAACCATTCGGGATTGGCTTCGAAAAAACGGAGAGGGTGTTTAACGTGCCGCCAGCAGCCGCAGCGCGGGTTTTACTTGTTATTTCTTTTCCTTTCCTTTATGGTTTACAGGTTTGGTGAATGCCAGCCTCCGGAAACTGCCTGCATCGTCGGTTAACGGTTTCGTTATGCAAAGTTGCAATTATAATCACTATTGTCCGGTAAAAGTAGAAAAATTATTTTTTCTTTTGCAATTATCTGATAATCAATAGCTATATTTTCAATTTTTCTTCATTTTTAAAAGTAAGCCCCCTCAAAAAGATTGGGCTGTCTCACCAAATCAGATGTTTTTTGCCAGTCTCTATCTGGATTTTCAAGGAAGTTTAGCAGATGAATGTAATTGAACAGGTGAATTTTGCAAAAACTCACCAGATTTGAAAATGCCCAACTCCTTTTCAGCCTTTTTTGTATTACCGTCATTAGCAAATTAGCAATCAGCGTACAATAGATCTGAATTTTGATGGCATTTTCATTGTCTCCCAGAAAATACTTCAACGGAAAGTTCTGCTTAATCTGCTTAAAAAGTATCTCAATTTGCCAGCGTAACTTGTATATAGCCGCCACAAAATCAGGTCGCAGTTCAAACAAATTGGTTAAAAACTCAAACTCGCGTTTTAAGACACGGTCGTAAAACCTTATTTTCCGGAGCTTTAACTTGCTTGTTGTTGTGCCTTCTTTTACTGTAAGTTCGATGATTTCATCCTGAAGAACGCCTGAATGAATATGCTCATCAATTTCATTCTCATAGATAGGCTCATAAACTGCATTGTCTTTAATTCGGGTAACAAAACCAGTTTCATTATCACTGAACTTTTTGAAGGCCTTGTAATCATTGTAACCCTTATCAAACACGAAAATAGTGTTTGGGTCCATTTTCAGTTTTTTCAACAAGACATGGTCATTTGTTGCTGAATTGGTAAACCAGACCAGCTTTGGAACCGCCTCATCAACATTAATCACAGTATGAACTTTGACACCTCCTTTGCGCTTTCCATCTTTTGGTTTTCGGCCAACACATTTTAAAATGTCTTTAAACAAACTGATAGTGGTGCTATCGAAAATCTCTATTTGCTTGTTAATTACATCCTTAATCCGGCTGTCCGAGAAAACATATCCATACTTTCTAAAGAGCTTGTTATAAATGATTCCGAAAACTTCGGCATCTCGTCGTTGGTTTGCATCGCCAAGCGTACTCCTTTTGGGAATGTGATCCAATTGAAAATGTTTGGTCTTGCCTGATAATCCTAGCATGGCTCCCGAGACCTCTCTTAATGAACAGCATTTTGCAAGCGCACAAAACAACATGCTTATCAAATGGTCTTTTGTTTTAAACCTCTTAACATACCGGTCGGAATCACAAGCTTTGCTGGCATCAGATATAATCTTGGGTTCAATTAAAGAAATCAGCTGTCCGAAAACGGATTGACCAAAAAAAAATGTAGTTTTGCTCATAGTAGTTTGATTTTAGCGAAGCAAAACTACTAAGAAAAGGAAGTCAGGCTATTATGGCCTGGCTCCTTTTAAATTTTTACCGGACAACAGTGAATTATAATAATTGATTTAGTTCATGCATTAATTCTGTTTTTGATTCAGATTTTTGAATAATATCCGATTCATGCTCATTTTTACCATTGATAAATTTTTCAATTTGAGCTTTTGCAAGGTTAATATCTGATGGAATAGATTCACTTTGACTTGAATCCCATGCCATTTGATAATGAGATTTAAAATAACCTCGGTACAAATCAGAACCACCTCGGATCAAAAAGGAATACGAATTATATGCAGTTGAATAATAGGGGTATGGATTGATCATCATATTCTTGGAAAGGGCAATCATAAAAATAGTTGGCGTTCCGCGATATAATTTAATGTTTAAATTCTGGGCCTTCGTTTTATGTTCGTTTCGGATTTTTGTAAAATACATTAAATTTTTAATTATCTCGGCTTCAATACCTCCGGGATCACGTCCTTCCTGTTGAGATCTATGGTGGGCTATTTCAGGATTCGTCATTAAAATATTGATTTTTACATTTTTTTCTAATAAATCGATTAACAGATCACGAAATTTTTGGTTTGAACCACTTGAATTATATCCAACACCAATTAGTCCTTTTAAAGAAGAGCCAACAATCACTATTTCATCATTTTCTTCTTTAATATCATACATCATTTTATCAATAAGCCTATCTCGATCATCTGATACCCCTTCAATTCCAGATGATCTAATCTGGGTCATTAAATTAAGGTCTTCAATAGGCTGACTCGCCACTTTATTTATCTCTATCGAAAGAACCTTAAGATGAACGATACCTAAAAATCCTGCAATAAAAAGACTCGCCCCAACAGCAACTAGTAATGAGCTTGTTGTAGAATCTAATTTAGCTAAAAAAGCGGCAATTATCATTATAATCCCAAAGACTACAATGATAACATTTGCTCCTAAATTACCTGGGAATAAAAATTTCATGTTTTTCATATGTTTAAGGTTTAGTGTTCATTGTAATTTTGCATAAACTCTGTAACCTTACCAAAGGTAACGAATACTTCCAAATCTGTCTGGGTAACCTTACCATTTGTTCCGGTTTATTTATTGCAGTGGCATTGGTCATCATGCTTTTTTCTCAAATTTGAGTGTTTTGAGCATGTTTTTAAGTTCGGCGCCGGGGCGGTAAACGATCTTTGCCCCTTTGATGGTAGCAGCGGTTACGGCATCGGCGGTTTCGGCGCTGTCGCTTTTCAGGTTTACGGTGAAGGTTCCGAGCTTGCCCAGGCTCACGGTGTTGCCGTCGGCCAGCTCTTCGGCCACGGTTTCGAGCAATCCCATGATTACGGCATACACATCGGTGCGGCTCACCGTGCTGTTGTTGGCAATCAGCCGTGAGAGCTTGTCAATGTCGGTCTTGCCCGAAGCGGTGGCAATGGCATAATACCTCGCCGGGTCAGCGGGCTTTTGCAGGTTCTTGCGTGCGGTGGTTTTGTATTTAATACTCATAAAGAAATTGAATTAGATGGTTAATAATGAATGAACTCATGACTCACTACCCAACCCCTCAAATCTTCAGAGAACAAAATTAAAAGTTATTTGTAACCACCGGGGCTTTTTTAACATTTTATTTTCGGTGCCTGCCCCAGTCGGATTTCTGCCGCGTTTTGAACTTCATGCTGAACATCCAAAAAAACATGCTAATAGAAATTTTTTTTCTTGCTAATAGAAATTTTATTTGTTGCTAATAGAAATTTTTTTCTTGCTAACCTTCATTATTCATAAACTTAGTGAATCTTTGTGTCTTTGAGCCTTTGCGGCAACTTTTTCTTTTTGCCACTCACAAAGTGATGCCTGTGGCACAAGACCCAAGACTCTAAGAATCATAAAAATGAAAGAATTTCATGAATTTTCCTGGCTAATAGAAATTTTAAAAGTATGTATTGTCTTTTAAAAAGATGCTAATGCTTTTTTTGTTGATCGCCAGGCTCAAACTTTGGGAGTCAACCGGTGAATCACCTGTAAAAGCCTCAGAAGTTGAAAGTTTGGCAGGTGTTTGAAAACATTCACCGGGTGACTTGCTCTGGCTCAAACGAGGGAAGCAGATCAATGGCAAACAGTAAAACCTTATCTCGATTTTCCATCTTAGTAGAAGTCGTAATGCATTAACAAACAAAACCTTATTTCCTTAATCCAGTATTTATCTGGGTGTTACAGAACCAAATAAGGTAATAAGGTTTGTATTGATCCGGGGATCATCTTTTCTACTAAGGTGTTTTTTATTGATAAGGTTTAAATTTTAAGCCACGCTTGTTCAGATGAGGTCCAGCCTCGTCTGGTCTATCATGTAGGCTCAGGCCTGTTACGAGCAGTCACCCGGTGAATCATCTGCAAATGCCACAAAAGTTGAAAGTTTGGCCGGCGTTTGAAAGCATTCACCGGGTGACTTGCCCTGGCTCAAACGAGGGAAGCAGATCAATGGCAAACAGTAAAACCTTATCTCGATTTTCAACCTTAGTAGAAGTTGTAATACATTAAAAAACAATACCTTATTACCTTATTCCCGGATTTATTGAATGGTTCAGAACCAAATAAGGTAATAAGGTTTGTATTAATCCGGGGATCATCTTTTCTACTAAGGTGTTTTTTTATTGATAAGGTTTAAGTTTTAAGCCACGCTCGTTCAGATGAGGTCCAGCCTCGTCTGGTCTATCATGCAGGCTCAGGCCTGGCACGAGCAATCAACCGGTGAATCACCTGTAAAAGCCTCAGAAGATGAAAGTTTGGCCGGCGTTTGAAAGCATTCACCGGGTGACTTGCCCTGGCTCAAACGAGGGAAGCAGATCAATGGCAAACAGTAAAACCTTATCTCGATTTTCAACCTTAGTAGAAGTCGTAATGCATTAAAATACAATACGTTTTACCTTATTACCATATTTCCGGGTTTATTGGATGTTACGCCTTCCCCCAAAAGTAATTCATAATGTCACCCTTTCAGGGTTTTGATGACCTGTTGATGACTTGTTGGTTATAATCATGCCACCCTTTCAGGGTTGATCTGCGAGAAAATAACGCTGCCTCACCCTTTAGTCTGCTTCTCTGACATGCAGGATAACAAAGTCGCGATCCTTTTTTCAATCCCGAAGAGCCTGTCCCGATCCCCGGGAGATGAAATGATTCTAACAAGAGGATGAGTGTTGGAAGCGGCAACCCCGAAGGGGTGACAGTTCTCAAAACCCTCGATCAGAGGAGGCTCCGGCCTTTTCTGGTCTATCATGCAGGCTCAGGCCTGGTAAGAGCAGTCACCCGGTGAATCATCTGCAAATGCCACAAAAGTTGAAAGTTTGGCCGGCGTTTGAAAACATTCACCGGGTGACTTGCCCTCGATCAGACGAGGCTCCGGCCTGCCGGTTTGATGCTGCAAATCGTTAATCAGGCTGGAGACTAAGCCGAACGCTGCTTAGGCGCTTAGTTTACAAAACTAACTCCCGTACGTAAGGGATTGTTTACATTGTTAGAATTTTTAACTGCCCCTCCGATCGGGGCGCCTACTGATTCACGCATGGATTTTCTCTTGGCCAGCTAAAAGTTTTTACTCTGCGGTTCTTTGCGCCTTCTTAGCGTATCTCTGCGGTAAAAAAAACATGAGGTTAAACCGCAGAGTTTTTACGCAGAGAGCCGCAAAGCTACAACTTGATTATCCCCGACGGGCTTTTCTCTCACAGGGAGAAATTTAGACACTGGGCGACGAAACTTAACCGCACTCTATCTCGTCAGTTGATAGTCACTGATTAACAATTCCGGTGAAAGATTTAATCTGACAGTCAATTTTCGGATCATTTCAACTGTGAGTTTTCGTTTGCGATTTAATATTTCCGAAACACGACTCTTTCCTCCGATTTCATTCACCAGATCAATCTGTTTAAGCTGCATTTCTTCCATTCTTATTTTAATCGCTTCAATTGGATCTGGAGCTTCAATTGGAAAATGTTTTTTTTCATATTCGTCAATCAACAGGCCAAGAACATCTGCTTCGTCGCTTTCTGCAGTTCCAATTTCTGCACTAAAAATGGTTTCAAGCCTTTTCAATGCCAGGGTATAGTCAGTTTCTGTTTTTATTGGTTTAATTTCCATGTCTTCTAATTTTAAATTGTGTTTGCATCAATCTTATCGTATTCAACATGAGTTCCTATGAAACGGATAAGGAAATTGCTGACAAACGGGTTTTGGATTGAAGATTTGATCAGCAGGCTCCTGAACTGGATCAATGAAACGCTGCCATCAGCAAATCCATATCCTGGTAAGGCAACCCGAAATATTCCCCGATGATTTTGTTTGAAAGTATGCCGTTGTAAAGATAAACGCCCTGTCTGAAGTAGAAATCGGACGACAGCAACTTGTCAATTCCACCAAGATCGCCGGCCCGGATAAGCATAGGAGCGAAAAAGTTACTAAGGGCAATGGATGCGGTGTTGGGCACACGGGAGGCAATGTTAGGTACACAGTAATGGGTTACGCCATGAACACGGAAGACAGGCTTTTCGTGGGTTGTTGTAAACGAAGTCTCAGCGCAGCCCCCCTGGTCAATACTGACATCCACAATCACCGAACCTTCTTTCATCATCGCCACCATTTCCGCGGTAATTAAAATCGGTGAGCGATGATGGCGCGAATGAACCGCACAAATCACCACGTCAGCGTTAATCAGCGCTTTTTGTAATTCAGCGGTTTGCACTGTGGAGGTAAACAACCCCTGGCTGACTTCAGATTTCAGCTTCCTCAATTTATAAACATTGTTGTCGAAAACCTTGACCACTGCCCCCATCCCGATGGCCATTCTTGCGGCATATTCACCCACAGTGCCGGCGCCCAGTATCACCACTTCAGAAGCCGCTATTCCGGTAAATCCGCCCAGCATACGGCCATTTCCAAACTCAGGATGGGCAAGGTATTCTGCAGCAATCTGAATGGAGGCCGTTCCGGCAATTTCGCTGATAGACCTTACAACAGGCGACGCATTGGTTTTATCTTTAATGTACTCAAAAGCAACGGCTGACATTTTTCGCTGGATCAACTTCTGAAAATACTCCTTTGTCTGCGCATTCAGATGGAGGGCGCTGATCAAATATTGCCTTCCCCTTAAGTAATCAATTTCGCTGTCAGACAAAGGCGCCACCTTTAAAATTATATCAGATTTGAATACCTCCTCCGGGGTCTCGGTAATAAATGCCCCTGCTTCAGCATATTCATGGTCGGAAAAATGGGCGGCAAGGCCGGCGTTACGTTGCATCACTATTTCATGTCCATGTTTTACCAGTGTTTTCACCGCATCCGGTATCAGGGCAATACGGTTTTCCTGGAATGAGGACTCAAACGGAAGCCCGATGGTGAGTTTCTTACCTGATTTTGTTATTTCGAGGGTCTCCTCCTGCGGGAGCAGTTTTTCTCTGGCGGCAATATTCATAATCTAAAGTATTTACTTGTCAATCAAACCATTTGATAAAGCGTTTCAAAAGTAAATACATTTTTTG